>DASTZC010000221.1 GCA_035764505.1 Candidatus Polarisedimenticolia bacterium | reverse complement strand
ACCTGCCTCGATTGCGCCTTCCCCATCGTCCTCTGGTGGGGGTCCGATCTGGCGATTCTCTACAACGACGAATACGGGGCGATCCTGGCCGCGAAGCATCCCGGTGCCCTCGGGGAGCATGGGTCGAAGGTCTGGGCGGAGATCTGGGACGTCGTCGGCCCGATGCTCGCGCACGTGATGCAGCAAGGGGAGGCGACCCGCTCGCGCGATCTCCGCCTGCACATCGATCGCCACGGCTATCTGGAAGAAGCCTATTTCTCGTTTTCCTACAGCCCGATCCGCGGCGAAGGCGGCAAGGTCGAAGGCATTTTCTGCCCCGTCCTCGAGACCACCGAGAAGGTGATCGGCGAGCGGCGGCTGCGCACCTTGCGGGATCTGGCGGCCCAGTGCCGGGGCGCCGACAGCGACCGGGCGACCTACGCATCCGCCGCCGGGGTTCTGGCGGGCAATCCCCTCGACATCCCCTTCGCCATGATCTACAGCGTCGACACCGCGCGGTCGGCCGCCTCCCTGGAGGCCACCGCCGGGATCGAAGCCGGCGCGGCAGCCGCGCCGCGCATCATCTCCCTGGACACGCCCGAATCCTCCGATCCCTGGTCGCTCGGCGCAGTGGCGCATTCAGGAGAAGGGGTCATCATGAATATCGCCCCGGGAGATTTCGAGGCCCTTCCGACCGGCGCCTGGAAGCTCGCCCCTCATTCCGCCCTGGTCCTCCCGGTCCTGCTTCCCGGGCAGGGGCAGCCGCGCGCCATCCTGGTGGCCGCCGTCAGCCCGGTGCGACCGCTCGACGAGGGATATCGGACTTTCTTCGGGCTGCTCGCCACGCAGATTGCCTCCGGTCTGGCCGACGCGCAGGCGCGCGAGGAGGAGCGGCGCCGCTCCGAAGCGCTGGCGGAGCTGGATCGCGCCAAGACCGCCTTCTTCTCCAACGTCAGCCACGAGTTCCGCACGCCGCTGACCCTGATGCTCGGCCCGCTCGAGGAAGTGCTGGCCAGCTCCCACGGCCTCCTTCCCGCCGAGGCCGCCGAGGCCCTGAGCGTCGCGCATCGCAACAGCCGCAGGCTCCTGAGGCTGGTCAACACGCTGCTCGACTTCTCGCGCATCGAGGCGGGCCGCGTCGAGGCCAGCTACGAGCCCACCGATCTCTCCCTCTTCACGGCGGAGCTGGCCAGCGTCTTCCGCTCGGCGATGGAGAAGGCCGGATTGCAGCTGGTCGTCGACTGCCGGCCCCTGCCCGAGCCGGTGTACGTCGACCGCGACATGTGGGAGAAGATCGTGCTGAATCTCCTCTCCAACGCTTTCAAGTTCACCGCCGAGGGGACGATCGTGGTGTCGCTGGGCTGGCGGCCGGAGGGGGCCGAGCTGTCGGTGAGCGACACCGGCGCCGGAATCCCCGAAGAAGACATGCCCAAGCTGTTCCGGCGCTTCCATCGCGTCAAGGAAACCCGGTCGCGGACCCACGAAGGCACCGGCATCGGTCTGGCGCTGGTGCAGGAGCTGGTCCGGCTGCACGGAGGCGAGGTGAGCGTCCGGAGCCAGGTAGGCCGTGGCACCTCCTTCACCATCAGGATACCGGCCGGGGCGACGCACTTGCCCAAAGATCGGATCCGGCCGTCCCGCGAGCCCGCCACGACCACGCCGGCCGCCACCGGGTTCCTCGAGGAGGCGCTCGGATGGCTGCCGGCCGCCGTGCTCGGTGGAAAGCCGACTCCCTCCGGAATCGTTGCCGAGCTGACCGACCTGCCGGCGGAGCCCTCCCGCGGCCCGACCGGTGGCCGCATCCTGGTCGCCGACGACAACGCCGACATGCGCGACTACCTCTCCCGCCTGCTGGAAGGGCACTACGAGCTGGAGGTGGTGGCGGATGGGAAGCTCGCGCTGGATCGGATCCGGGCGTCTCCTCCGGATCTGGTGCTCACCGACGTCATGATGCCGCGTCTCGACGGCTTCGGGCTGCTCGCGGCGATCCGCGCCGAGGAGGCGACGCGTACCCTCCCGGTGATCATGCTGTCGGCGCGGGCCGGGGAGGAGTCGCGCATCGAGGGAGTGAGCGCCAGTGCGAACGACTACCTGATCAAGCCGTTCAGCGCACGCGAGCTGCTGGCGCGCGTCGGCTCCCAGCTGGAGCTGTCCCGGCTGCGTCAGGACGCCGCCGCGGTGCTGCGCGAGAGCGAGGCGCGCTTCCGGCAGATGGCCGACCACGCGCCGGTGATGATCTGGGTGACCGAGCCGGACGGCTCCTGCACCTTCCTGAGCAAATCCTGGTACGAATTCACGGGTCAGACCCCCGAGGAGGGGCTGGGTCTGGGCTGGACCGAAGCGGTCCACCCCGAGGATCGCCAGCAGGCCCGCGACACTCTTGCGGAGGCGAGCGCCCGGCACGAGCCGTTCCGGATGGAGTACCGGCTGCGCAGGAGGGACGGAGAGTACCGCTGGGCCCTCGACGCCGCCGTCCCCCGCCTGGGCTCGGACGGGCGCTTCCTCGGCTACATCGGCTCCGTCATCGACATCAGCGAGCGCCGGCAGGCGGAGGAGAGGCTGCGATTGCAGGAGGCGGAGCTGCGGGAGGCGCAGCGCGTCGCCCACGTCGGCAGCTGGAGCTGGAATCTCGCGACCGGCCGGATGACCGGCTCGCCGGAGCTGTTCGTCATCTTCGGCCTCGACCCCGCCCGGGATGCCTTTCCCGATTTCCAGGAGCAGGACGGCGTGCTGTTTCCGCACGAGAGCTGGCTGACGCTGCAGGAAGCCGCGCGCGCCACGCTGCGCAGCGGCATCGACTATGATTTGGACCTTCCGGCGCTGCGCCACGGCGCGCCGATCTGGATCACGGCCCGCGGCGAGCCGGTGCGCAATGCGGCAGGCGAAATCGTCGGATTGCGCGGCACGGTCCAGGACGTCACCGACATGAAGCAGGCCCAGGAAGCGCTGCAGGAGGCCGACCGGCGCAAGGACGAGTTCCTGGCGACGCTCGCCCACGAGCTGCGCAACCCCCTCGCCCCCATCCACAACGCGCTGCAGATCCTCCGGCTGCCCGGAGCGGAAGGCGCCGGCGCCGAGCGCATCTACGAGATGATGAGTCGCCAGGTGAGCCACATGGTGCGTCTGGTGGACGATCTGATGGAAGTCTCGCGCATCACGCGCGGCAAGATCGAAATCCGCAAGGAGCCGGTGGATCTGGCGGCCGTCGTGCGCACGGCGGTGGAGACCAGCCGGCCGCTGATCGACGCGGCCCGGCACCGGCTCACCATCGACCTTCCTCCCGAGCCGCTCGTCCTCGAGGCGGACCTGGTGCGCCTGGCGCAGGTGCTGACCAACCTGCTCAACAACGCCGCCAAGTACACCGAGAACGAGGGCCGCATCCTCCTGGCCGCGCGGCGCGAGGGCGGGCAGGTCGTCATCGCGGTGCGCGACAACGGCCGCGGCATCCCCGCCGCCATGCTCCCCAGGGTCTTCGACCTGTTCACGCAAGTCGAGCAGCGCTACAGCCGGTCCCAGGGAGGGCTGGGGATCGGGCTGACGCTGGCGCGCAGCCTCGTGGGGCTGCACGGCGGGACGGTGGAGGCGAGAAGCGAAGGCCCGGGGCAGGGCAGCGAGTTCATCGTCCGGCTTCCCCTGGCGGTGAAGCAGATCGGCAGCGGCGGCATCGAGCAGAGGCCCCTTCTCCCTGCGGCGGTCGCGGCGCACCGCATCCTGGTGGTGGACGACAACCGCGACGCGGCCGACAGCCTCGGCGTGCTCCTCGAGTCGCTTGGCGCCAATGTCCAGACGGCGCACGACGGGTCCTCGGCGCTCGCCGCGGTGGGCACCTTCCAACCCTCCGTCGTGCTGCTGGACATCGGCATGCCGGGGATGGACGGCTTCGAGGTGGCGCGCCGGGCGCGCCAGCAGCAGGGGGGCGAAGGCGTCACCCTCATCGCCCTGAGCGGCTGGGGACAGGAGGAGGAGCAGCGGCGCTCACGCGAGGCCGGCATCGACTATCACCTGATCAAACCGGTGGACCTCGCTGCGCTGGAGCAGTTGCTGGCCTCGCTCCCGCCGAAGGCGCGTTGGTGAGCGCCGCGGAGCACCCCCGCCGCCGCGCCGTGCTGCTGGCCGCCACCCTCTTGGGCGCCGCGGTCCTGGCGGCCGCGCCGCCCTATCGCTCCGGCAAGCCGATTCCCGAGCCGATTCTGTTCGGCGAAGGAATCGTCTCGACCGGAGATTTCGAAACGCATCCCGCCTTCACGCCCGACGGACGCACGCTTTATTTCGTGAAGAGCACACCGGCCTTCGCCGAATGGAAGATCTACGTCACGCAGTGGAGCGAAGGGCACTGGTCGGAGCCGAAGCTCGCCCCCTTCTCGGGCAAGTATCGCGATGCCGATCCCTTCATCACCACCGATGGAAGGAAGCTCTACTTCATCTCCGATCGTCCGGTGGACGGCGCGAAGAGGGAGGACATGGACATCTGGGTGATGGAGAGGGCGGGATCGGGGGATTGGGGAGAGCCGCGAAACCTCGGGGCACCGATCAACTCGCCCGGCAGCGAGTGGCTTCCGCGTCTGACGGCCAGCGGCGCGCTCTATTTCGGATCGGACCGTCCGGGCGGCGAAGGAAGCACCGACCTGTACCGCGCCGCGGAAGCCGGCGGGAAGTTCGCGGAGCCCGAGAACCTGGGACCGGCGATCAACAGCGCGGCCGATGAATACGAGGCTTGCATCGCCCCCGATGAGAGCTACCTGATTTTCATGGCGTCGGGGCGGCCGGACGATCTCGGTGGAGGGGACCTCTACTGGAGCGTCCGCAAGGACGGCAAATGGACGCCCGCCGTGAACCTCGGCCCCAAGATCAACGGTCGCGGCCTCGATATCGGGCCGTTCCTGTCTCCCGACGGAAAGTATTTCTTCTACTCCAGCGCGCGCCGCGATCCGAGCCTGCCTCCCGGGCCGAATCGCCCCAATCGCCCGCGCAACGGCCTGGGCGACATCTACCAGATCGACCTCGAGGCCCTGCGGCCGCTGATGAAGTAGAGCTTCCGCGCCAGCAGCCCGTCGAGGAAATTTCCGTTTGCCGGGTCGCGAGCCTGTGTTTGACTCAACTCAGGTTCCGAAACGCCCCCTCGCGCCCGGCTCGCTCGATTTCTGCCTGGTCGAGCGCTACTGCCTCTACGCGCACCACCGCGGCCATCTCTATCGCAGCAGGATCTTCCACCGCCCCTTATCCGTTGCAATCGGCGGTCCTTTCGCATCATGATTCGACCCTGCTGGAGACCGCGGGGCTGCCCACGCCCGCGGGTGAGCCGCTGCTCCGCGGCGCCGGACCGGTCGACGTGGAGGTGTGGCCCCTGAAAGAAGTCTGAAAATCGCCTGACGAGACCCGAGGAGGCTTTCATGAGCGAGCGTCCCTGGTGGGCACCCGTCCTGCAGTGGGGTCTATGGGCGGTGATCATGGCGCTGGTCATGGGCTATCTGGCGCGCCGTCGCAGCGCGCCGCGGCCGCCGGAGGATGCCGGGAAGTTGGCCCATCCCGTCAGCACGCTGATCATCGGTCTGGGTTGCGGCGGCTTCTTCCTTGCAATCGCCCTGCTCTGCTTCCTCTTCCCAGGCAAGACGGGAGCGCCGGCGCTGAGCCTCTTCTTCGTCGGCTTCGCCCTGCTGGGCCTGCCGCTGGTGCTGGACTATCGCAACGCCCGACACATGCTTCTCGCCGATGGCATGCAGTTCGGCCGGATGCTCGGAGGCCGCGGTGTGCTCAAGTGGGACGCC
>DASTZC010000220.1 GCA_035764505.1 Candidatus Polarisedimenticolia bacterium | reverse complement strand
CCGATCCCCCCACTTTTCGGCTGCTGCGGTGGCTGCCCCGCAAAGGGAGCAGTCCGGCTACAATGTCCCCCCTATTCGACGGGGGGAGCGATGCGATTGAAGGGTTTCGTCTTAGCGAGCGTGATCGTCGTAGCCGGGTGCTTGCCCACTTTGTCCGCGGTGCCGAAAACCGCCACCGCTCCCAAGAAGAAGGGCGCCAAGAACGAATCCGCCAAGAAGAAGCCCGAATCCCTCTTCAAGGCCGACACCTTCTCGGGCCTTGCCTGGCGCGGTGTCGGCCCGGCCGTCACGTCGGGACGGGTCGGCGACGTGGCGGTCCATCCGCGCGAGCGCAACATCTGGTACGTCGCGGTGGCTTCGGGCGGCGTATGGAAAACGGAGAACGCCGGCACCACCTGGAGTCCGATCTTCGACAGCCAGGGCTCCTATTCGATCGGCTGCGTCACGCTGGATCCGCGGGACCCGCTCGTCGTCTGGGTCGGCTCGGGAGAGAACAACAGCCAACGAAGCGTGGGCTACGGCGACGGCGTCTACAGGTCGACCGATGGCGGACGCAGCTTCGAGAACGTGGGGCTGAAAGCCTCGGAGCACATCGCGCGCATCGTGATCGATCCGCGCGATTCCCGCCAGGTCTACGTGGCGGCCCAGGGCCCCCTCTGGTCGGACGGCGGCGATCGCGGCGTCTACAAGACCTCCGATGCCGGCAAGACATGGAAGCAGGTCCTGAAGATCGACGAGCGCACCGGCGTCACCGATCTGGTCATGGATCCCCGCAATCCCGACGTGCTGTTTGCCGCCGCCTATCAGCGGCGCCGCCACGTCTGGACCCTCATCGACGGCGGGCCGGGGTCGGCGCTCTACAAGTCGGTCGACGGAGGCAACACCTGGAAGAAGCTGGAGAGCGGCCTTCCGAAGGAGGAGATGGGGCGCATCGGGCTGGCGATCTCCCCGGCCAATCCCGATATCGTCTACGCCCTGATCGAGGCAGCGGGCAAGGACGGGGGGCTGTACCGCTCTCCCGACAACGGCGGCTCGTGGAAGAAGATGGGGGACTACGTACCGACCAGCCCGCAGTACTACATGGAAATCGTCGCCGATCCGAAAAACCCCGATCGCCTCTACGCGATGGACACCTACATGCAGGTGACGGAGGATGGCGGGAAGTCGTTCCACAAGGTGGGTGAGAAGTACAAGCACGTCGACAACCATTCCCTGTGGATCGATCCCGACGACACCGATCATCTGATTGCCGGGTGCGACGGGGGGCTTTACGTGAGCTTCGACCGCGGCGCCACCTGGGAGTTCAAGTCCAACCTCCCGGTCACGCAGTTCTATCGCGTCACGCTGGACAACTCCCTGCCGTTTTACCTGATCTACGGGGGGACGCAGGACAACCAGACCCTCGGGGGGCCCTCCCGCAGTCTCACAGCACACGGCATCGTGAACTCCGACTGGTTCGTCACCGTGGGGGGCGACGGCTTCTGGAGCCAGGTGGATCCTTCCGATCCGAACCTGGTCTACTCCGAGTCGCAGTACGGCGGGCTGGTGCGCTTCGATCGGAAAAGCGGCGAGCAGCTGGACATCCAGCCGCAGCCGGCGCCGGGCGAGGAGCCGCTGCGCTGGAACTGGGACTCGCCCCTGATCCTGAGCCCGCACGATCCCAAGCGCCTTTATTTCGCCTCGCAGCGCCTGTACCGCAGCGATGACCGCGGCGATAGCTGGCGGGTGGTGAGCGGCGATCTCAGCCGCGGCATCGATCGCAACAAGCTGAAAGTGATGGGACGCGTCTGGAGCGTCGACGCGGTGGCCAAGAACGCCTCGACCTCCTTCTTCGGCAGCGTCGTTTCGCTGTCGGAATCACCCGAGCGCGAAGGGCTGATCTACGCGGGCACCGACGACGGCGCCGTCCAGGTCACCGAGAACGGAGGGGGATCCTGGAGAAAAATCGAGAAGTTCCCCGGCGTTCCCGACATGACCTACGTGTCGCGCCTGCTCGCCTCGCGCCATGAAGCCGACACCGTCTATGCCGCCTTCGACAACCATCAGATGGGGGATTTCAAGCCCTACCTGCTGCGCAGCGGCGACAAAGGCAAGAGCTGGAAGTCGATCGCCGGGGACCTTCCGGCGCGCGGCACGGTCTACGCCCTGGTGGAAGATCCCGTCAAGAAGGACCTGCTCTTCGCGGGGACCGAGTTCGGCGTCTTCTTCACCCCCGACGGTGGGACCCGCTGGATCCAGCTCAAGGGAGACATGCCGGTGATCGCCGTGCGCGATCTGGCGATCCAGGAGCGCGAAAACGACCTGGTGGCCGCCACCTTCGGCCGGGGATTCTACGTTCTGGACGACATCTCGCCGCTGCGTGCCGCGCTGCCGGAATCGCTGGAGAAAGATGCCGGGCTGTTCACCGTTCGGCGCGCGCTGATGTATGTCCCGACGCGCCCCTTCGGGCTGCCGGAAAAATCCTTCTTCGGTGAAGGGTTCTACAGCGCCGCCAATCCTCCTTTCGGGGCCGTGCTCACCTACTACCTGAAAGAGGAGATCAAGACACGCAAGAAGACCCGCCGGGACACCGAGAAGGAGCGGGCCAAGAAGGGAGAGGACGTCTTCTATCCCTCCTGGGAGGACCTCAAGGCCGAGGATCGCGAGGAAGACCCGGCGATTCTCCTCACCATTCGCGATGAGGAGGGCCATGTCGTGCGGACCCTCACCGGTCCGGTTACCGCCGGGTTCCACCGCGTGGCCTGGGACCTGAGCTTCCCGCCGGCCAGCCCCACCGACCTCTCGCCGCCCACCGATCCCGATCCGTTCCGTGACGAGCCGCGCGGCCCGCTGGCGGCCCCCGGCTTCTATACGGTCTCGCTGGCGAAGCGGGTGGACGGGAAGATCACGCCCCTGTCGGAGCCGCAGCGCTTCGAGGCTTCGGCGCTGGGCGGTGCCACGCTGCCCGCGAAAGATCGCGAGGCGCTCCTGGCGTTCCAGCGCAAGACCGCGAGCTTGCAGCGGGCGGTCACCGGGGCGATCTCGGCGGCGGGGGAGGCGCATGCACGGCTGAATCACCTGAAGGCGGCGCTGCTCGACACGCCGGGTGCCGATCCGAAGCTGTCGGATGAGGCCCGGTCGATCGAATCGAAGCTGCGGGATCTGGAGATATCGCTGAGCGGCGACCCGGTCAAGGGGCGGCGCAACGAGCCGACTCCGCCATCCATTTCCGATCGCGTGCAACGGATGATCTCGGGAGCCTGGTCGTCGACGGCCGAAGTCACCGCCACGCACCGCCGTGAGTACGAAATTGCCTCGAGTGAATTTACAGAGACGCTCTCGCGGCTGCGCGCCCTGGTGACCGGCGACCTGCGCAAGCTCGAGGAAGCGGCGGAAAAGGCAGGGGCCCCCTGGACTCCAGGACGGTTCCCCGAATGGCGTCAGGAATGAGATCGGGCGTGCGCAAGTGGCTGAAGCGGGGCCTGCTCGCTGCCGGCGGAATCCTCATCGCGATCCAGGCGGTTCCGGTCCACCACGACAATCCGCCGGTCAGCGCCGAGGTCGAAGCGCCGGAGGAGGTACGCGCGATCCTGCGCCGCTCCTGCTACGACTGCCATTCGCACCAGGCGCGCCGTCCCTGGTACGCCTACGTCGCCCCCAGCTCCTGGCTGGTGGAGCATGACGTCAACGAGGGGCGGCGGCATCTGAATCTTTCGACCTGGGATCGATACGATGCGCGGGCGCGGGCCCATCACATCGAAGAGATTGGCGACGAGGTCCAGATGGGGACCATGCCGCTGTGGTACTACCTGCCGCTGCATCCGCAGGCGCGTCTCAGCGCGCAGGACAAGGAAATTCTGATGCACTGGACCGAGGAGGCGCCCGCGGCGGAGAAGTAGTCTGGGAAGCGAAGGTCCCGGCCGGTCTCAGGCCTCGCCCAAAACCGCCGCGCACTCGCGCTTCAGGAGCTCGAACAGCTCGTCCATGTGCTCGAGGCGGGTCCGGAAGTTGACCGGGTTGATGCGGAACCAGGTCTTCCCCTTGAGCTCCGTGGTCGCGAACCAGAATCGTCCCCCCTGCTCGATGCGCCGCGCCACCTCGGCGTGCAGGCGCCCAAGGCGCTCGTCGGAGACGCCGCGCGGGCGGAAGCGCACGCACACCGCCGACATCACCGGCTCGACCGCCGCCTCGAAATCGGCATGCGCGACGGCCAGGTCGAAAAGGTGCCGGGCCTGCTCGACGTTGGCTTCGACCCAGCGGCCGATCTGCCGCGTCCCGTATCTCTTGAATCCCATCCAGACCTTCAGGCTGCGGAAGCGGCGCGATTGCTCGAAGCCGTGGACGTAGTAGTTGTAGCGCGCGTTCTTGGGGTCCATCGGGTCGGTCAGGTAGGCGGGCTGCATTCCGAACGAGCGGGTGAGACGCGCCTCATCCTTCACCAGGATGGCGCCGGCGTCCAGCGGCGCGTAGAACCACTTGTGGGGGTCCATGACCACCGAGTCGGCCAGGGACAGATGCCGCAGGGCGCCGCGCAGCCGCTCGGAGAGGAGCATGCCGCCGCCGTAGGCGGCGTCGACGTGCAGCCAGACTCCCTCTCGATCGGCGATCTTCCGCAGCTCGGGGAGCGGATCGATCGCCCCGGTGTTGGTGCTGCCGCCCATGGCGACGATCGCCATCGGCCGTACTCCTTTGGCGCGGTCGGAGGCGAGGGCCGATTCGAGCGCGTCGAGACGGATCCGGAAGCGCTCGTCTGTGGGCAGGACGCGCAGCCCTTCTCTTCCAATGCCCACCGCGTCGGCCGCCTTGTCCACCGAGACGTGGCGCTCCTCGGAAGTGTAGGCCACCCAGCGCTCCCGCACCCCCTCGACCTGAGCTTTGTCGCCGGAGGCCCAGTCGCGCGCCAGCTTCATGCCGATGAAATTCGCCATCATCCCGCCGCTGGTGAGATTGCCGCCGGCCCCGTCACCGTAGCCGGCCAGGTCGGCCAGCCAGCGCACGGTGCGACGCTCCATGGCGACCGCCGACGGGCCGATACTGTAAGCGCCGACATTCTGGTTCAGCGCCGAGGCGATGAAGTCGGCCAGGATGCCGACCGGCGTCGGCGACGGGGTGATGAGCCCCATGTAGCCGGGATGGTTGACCTGGGTGCAATACGGCAGGAGCTTCTCGTTCAGCTCCAGGAGGATCGATTCGAGGCTGGCGGGCTCCTGCGGCAGCGGCTCGTCGAAGATCCGGCGCAAAAACTCCGGCTCGACGGCGGGGAACAGCGGCTGGTCTTCGATCTTTCCCAGGTAATCGGCGAGATGATCGACGATGCGATAGCCTGCCTCGCGAAATTCGCGCGGATCCATGCGTTGGGCTCCTGTCCGAAGGGTGCGCCGCGAACTATAGACCGCGGCTCGCGCGGCCCGCAAGAGGCCGGGAATCCGGCCGGCGGCGGCAATGGTGCGGACACCTCGAAGCGCATGCGCCCCATGCCGCAAGGCGGCCAGGGCACCTGTGCTAGTCTACCCGGCGGTTCCAGGCAACTCTCCCGGGAGTCGAAAAGCCTGCGCATGATCCGCACCGCCCCTCTCGCGGCCGTCCTGATTGCATGTCTGCTGACTCCCGCGCTCGCGGTGGTGGCCGAGGCCCAGGAAGCGGGCCAGCAGGAGTCTCCGCCCGCCGAGGCGCCCCCGCAGGAGCCGGAGAGCCAGGAGGCTCCGCCGGAGGCCGCGCCTCCGCCCCTTCAGGGCCAATCCGCCGCGCCTACGCGCGAGGAGCTGCTGCGTCTCATCCAGGAGCAGAGAAAGCTCATCGAAGCGCTGATGAAGCGCATCGAGGATCTGGAGAAGAAGCTGGCGGAGCAGTCGGGCAATGCGGAGGCGCACCGCAAAGAGGTCGAGGCGCTGCGCCTGCAGATCGAATCGATGACGCGCCGCCTGGACGAGCTGCAGAGCGAGCTGCCGGCTGCCGATTACCAGAAGGCGCTCGAAGAGCGGCTCAAGCGGGTGGAGGAGGGGGCCCAGAAAGCGCCGGAGCTGCCGCCCGACGTCGTCTCGGCGGGCGATTTCCCCGGCTCGATCCGGATCCCGGGCACCGACGCGGCGGTCAAGTTCGGCGGCCGCGTGCGCGTCGCCACGGTCATGACGCTCGATCCCCTCGGGTCGGTGGACCGCTTCCTGACCAACTCGATTCCGGTCGACGAGGCGGTGGGCTTCGGCGAGGGGCGGCAGACCAACATCAACGCCAACACCAGCCGCTTCAACTTCGAGCTGCGCACCCCCACCGGCGCCGGACAGATGCGCGCTTTCATCGAAGGCGATTTCTTCGGCGACGGCAACTCCTTCCGCCTGCGCCATGCCTACGGGCAATTCCGCGGCTTTTTGGCGGGACAGACCTGGTCCACCTTCTCCGATCCCGCCGCGACCCATGAAGACCTCGACTTCGAAGGAGTCAGCTCGGAGAACGTCATCCGCCAGCCGCTCATCCGCTATACCTGGCTGCCGAAGGAGAAGCTGTCGATCGCCGCGGCGATCGAGACGCCGCGTGTCAGCGTCACCAACGGCACCGGCAGCGAGCTGTACCCCGACGTGGTGGGACGGCTGATCTGGAAGTTCAAGGAGATCGGCCACCTGCAGTTCTCGGGGATGGTCAAGCAGGTGCGCGCGGCGCCGCTCAACGATCCGGAAGACTTCGTCAGCGAGCCGGGATGGGGCGCCAGCCTCAGCGGTGTCGTCCCTTTCTACCGGTGGAACCTGACCGATCGTTTCATCTTCCAGGTCAACGGGGGCTATGGCGCCAGCCGCTACATCAACGATCTGAATTCCCTGGGCGGGCAGGACGGGGTCTTCGATCCGGCGACCGGCGATTTCGAGGTGCTGCCGGCCTTCGGCTGGTATCTCGCCTACGAGCATATGTGGAAGGAGTGGGAGATCACCCGGGAGACGAACCTGCGCTCTTCCCTGATCTGGAGCATGGTCAACGTCAACAACGCCCCCTTCCAGCCGGGCGACGCCTACCATCGCACCCATCGGCTGGGCGTCAACGTCATCTTCTCGCCGATCAAGCGCATGGATCTCGGCATCGAGTACATTTGGGGGACCCGCGAGAACAAGGACGGCAGCGACGGGAGCGCCCGGCAGATACAGATGGTCGTGATCTTCCGATTCTAGGAGCACTGGCGGACCATGAAAGGCCTGCTGCAGTTCTTCAAGACCACCCTCCTGGGTGGCGTGCTGTTCCTGCTTCCCCTGGTCGTGACCGTCTTCCTTCTCAGCAAGGCGTTCAAGCTGCTGGCCAGGGCCCTCACGCCGGTCGCGGGCGTCATCCCCATGCCGGGAGTCGCCGCTTTCCTGGTCGCCAATATCCTGGCGGTGGCCTTCCTGATTGCAGCCTGCTTCGCGGCGGGACTGATTGCGCGGACCAGGCCGGGCCAGCGATTGGGCGGGACCGCGGAGAACCTCGTCCTGAAGAAGGTCCCGGGCTTCACCCTCCTGAAGAGCATGATGCGTGGCGATGAGCATCTGGGCACCGACACCGACGTGAGCGTCATCCTGTTCGAGACCGAAGGGGGATACGGGCTCGGCTTCGCGGTGGAGCGCCATCCGAGCGGCCTGCTGACCGTCTTCGTGCCCAGCGCTCCGACGCCGGCCGCGGGAACCATCCTTTACCTGCCGGAGGACAAGGTGAAGCGCCTCGACCTGCCCGTCAAATCGGCCGTGAGCACCATCATGAAGCTCGGGGTCGGCTCCGGCCCGATCCTGGACAAGCTCTCGTCAGCCGGCGGGAGAAAGTGAAGATGTCCTTCCCGGAGAAGCCAGGCGCTCGACGCCGGCGCTGCCCTCGCATTTTTCTCCGGACGGCAATCTCCGTCCTGGCCATCGCCTCGGGGTCGGTCTTGGCTTCCGAGCCCCCTGAAGTCGATGCGCAGCCGGAGGCGGAGAAGGGGGCCTGGACATACGAGGCCGCCGCCTACGGCTATCTCTTCCCGGGCGGCGACGGCGATTTCGTCCTGCCGATAGTCCGAGCCGACCACGACGCCCTGCACCTCGAGGCCCGCTATAACTACGAGGATCGGCGCACCGGCTCGCTGTTCGGCGGCTGGACCTTCTCCTTCGGAGAGAAGACCACCTTCGACGTCACGCCGATGCTTGGCGCGGTCTTCGGCAACACGGATGGCATCGCCCCGGGCCTCGAGCTCTACTTCGAATGGGGGCCGCTCGAGGTCTACAGCGAGAGCGAGGTCGTCTTCGATCTTCACGACGAGCAATCGAGCTTCTATTACAACTGGTCGGAGCTGACGGGACGTCCGTTGAAGTGGCTCCGGGCCGGACTGGCGGTGCAGCGCACGCGCGTCTACGAGACCGACCGGGACGTGCAGTGGGGCGTCGTGACCGCCTTCTCGTTCTGGAAGATGGAAGTCGGTGCCTACTATTTCAACGCCGACAATTCCGAGGATCGGTTCGGAATCCTTTCCGCGGCCATTTCGTTCTGACGACCGGGATCCGAGACGGGTGGAACCCATGCTGCGACGCAGCGCGGCGGTCGGAACCATGGACGGTGAAATGAGCGCGTTTCCTGCCAGGCGAGGAAGGCCCTGCCTGGGGACCGGTCTTCTGTTCGGTGTCGCGCTCGCGGCCGCCTGTCCGGCGCTCGTGCATGCCGAGGACTCCCTCCCTTCATGGAATGCGACCGCCCCGAAGAAAGCGCTCGGCGCATTCGTCGAAAGGGTCACCAAGCCGGGCACGCTGGATTTCGTGCCGCCGGAGCGGCGCGTCGCGGTGTTCGACAACGACGGCACTCTGTGGGCCGAGCAGCCCGTCTACTTTCAATTCGCCTTCGCGCTGGATCGGGTCAAGGCCCTGGCGCCGCAGCATCCCGAGTGGAAGACGCAGGAACCTTTCGCGTCCCTGCTGAAAGGAGAGCTGAAGGCGGCGCTGGCGGGGGGCGAGCAGGCCATCGGAAGCATCATCGCCGTGTCGCACGCGGGCATGTCCGTCGAGGAGTTCGACAAGACGGTGCGCGACTGGTTTCGCACGGCGCGTCATCCCAAGACGGGCAGACCCTACTCTGAGATGATCTATCAGCCGATGGTGGAGCTGCTTGCCTACCTGCGCGCCAGCGGGTTCAAGACCTTCATCGTCTCCGGAGGCGGCATCGACTTCATGCGTGCCTTCGCCACCGAGGCCTACGGCATCCCGCCCGATCAGATCGTGGGGAGTATGGGGAAGCTGCGCTACGAGGCACGTGGCGGCAAGCCGGCGCTGATCAAGCTGCCGGAGATTGACTTCGTGGACGACAAGGAGGGCAAACCGGTCGGTATCCAGCGCTTCATTGGATTGCGCCCGATCCTTGCCTTCGGGAATTCGGAGGGGGATCGGCAGATGCTGGAGTGGACCGCCGCCGGCGAAGGACCGCGGCTGATGGGCCTGGTGCACCACACCGACGCGGCACGCGAGTATGCCTACGACAAGGACTCGAAGATCGGCACCCTCGGGCCCACCCTCGACGAGGCGAACACAAGAGGCTGGATGGTCGTCGACATGAAGCGCGACTGGAAAACGGTGTTCCCGGGCGACAAGGCGCCGTAACGCAACGATGGAAAGGAGGGCCCCATGCTGGCCGCGATCTGCGATCGATGGTGGGTGCTGATGATCCGGGGGATGTGCGCCGTGCTCTTCGGGGCGATCGCCTTCGCCTCGCCGGGGATTACCCTGTGGGCCCTGATCATCCTGTACGCCCTGTTCGCGCTGGCCGACGGCATCGGCGGGGTGATGCTCGGGATCAAGGGGGGAGCCGACGGGCGAACCTGGTGGGAGATGATCCTGCTGGGCCTGCTCGGGATCGTCGCGGCGATCGTCGCCTTCAGCTGGCCCGGGCTGACGGCGGTGGTGCTCCTCTACGTCATCGGCTTCTGGGCCATCGTCCGTGGCGTCCTCGAGATCTCCGGCGCCATCAAGCTCCGCAAGGTGATCGACCACGAGTGGTGGCTGATCCTGTCGGGGCTTCTCTCGGTTCTCTTCGGAGCTTTCCTCTTCGCCCGGCCGGGGGCCGGGGCGCTGGCGTTGGTGCTGGTCATCGGGGGCTACATGGTGATGATGGGGATCCTCATGATCGCGCTGGCGCTGCGGCTGCGCGGACTGAGGGGGAAGCTGGCGACGTCGTGAAGGAGCGGGGCGGCGGGAGCGCGCGGAGCGCGGGCCGCGGGTCGCGGCCTCGGGCGGCGGCCTCCAATCGGCCTCTGATCTGGATTGCGCTGGCGGCCGCCGGAGCGATTGCGATCACCTCCGCGGTGATCCGGCAGCGCTCGCGCGCCGCGCCGCCGCCTCCGACTGCAACCCCGTCGACTCCTACCGACGGTTTCCTCGAGACGATTCCCAACACGGGCGCCGCTCCGGCCCCCGCGCCCGAAGGGATGGTCTGGATTCCAGGCGGCGAGTTCTCCATGGGGGCGCGCGATCCGCGCGGCCTGGAGCACGGCGGGCACGACGGGATGGAGGACGCCCGCCCCGTCCACCGCGTCTTCGTCGACGGCTTCTGGCTCGACCGCACCGAGGTGACCAACCGTCAGTTCGAGCGCTTCGTGCGGGCCACCGGCTACGTCACCATCGCCGAGAAGACGCCCACGGCCGAGGAATTTCCCGGCGCGCCGCCTGGGAACCTGGTGGCCGGATCGGTCGTCTTCACTCCGCCGGACCACGCGGTCCCGCTCGACGATCATTACCAGTGGTGGCGCTACGTCGCCGGGGCGAGCTGGCGGCATCCCACGGGGCCGGGAAGCGATCTGAAGGGGCGAGAGGATTATCCGGTGGTGCACGTCGCCTATCCTGACGCCGCGGCCTACGCGGCCTGGGCCGGCAAGCGGCTGCCCACGGAGGCGGAGTGGGAGTTCGCGGCGCGCGGCGGCTTGTCGGGGAAGATCTACGAATGGGGCGACGAGCTCCGTCCGCAAGGACGATGGATGGCGAACATCCATGAGGGGACCTTCCCGATCGAGGACACGGGGGAGGACGGCTATCGCGGCGTCGCGCCGGTGGGGCGCTTCCCGGCGAACGGCTATGGGGTGCTGGATATGGCGGGGAACGTCTGGGAATGGTGCAGCGACTGGTACCGGCCCGACACCTACGCCAATCTGGCGGCGGGGGGGGGCGTGGCGCGCAACCCGCAGGGGCCGGATGACCCGTTCGATCCCGCCGAGCCCAACGAGAAGAAGCGCGTGCACCGCGGCGGATCATTCCTGTGCACCGAGCAATACTGTACCCGCTACATGATCGGGACCCGCGGGAAAGGGGAGGTCACGACCGGGAGCGACCACCTCGGCTTCCGCTGCGCCAAAAGCCGCTGAGCTCGAATCTCTCCTCGATACGGTGAACCTCCGCCTGTTTCCACAACCCCAATCAGGATTATTCGTCGTCTCAGACTCGAAAAAGGTTCAATGCAATCAAAAAGCCTCGCTGACTCCGGGGCGAGAGCAGTGGCCCGCTGTGCGCGGCCCGCGGAGAACTGGAAGTGCGGGTGCGCGAGTTCGGCGGAGGCGTATATTCCGGGCAAGTCGTTCGCGGGCGCTCGCAAAGCACTCTCGAGGTCGGGCCAATGCCACCTTGCCCTTCGACGCAATCCAGGCTTGTCCTCCGTCGCATCATCGTCTCCTCGATCCTCCTCGTCGGAATCGGCCTCGTTTCGAGCGTCGCCCGGCCGCGCGATGCCGGCGCCCCACCATCCGGCGCTGACGACGCCGAGGAACCTGCACCCGCTCTCGACCCGCTGCCCTTCCTCGAATGGCTCTACCCGCCGACCTTCGATCCTGCTCCCGTCCCCAGGCAGGAAGGCACGCTGAGCCAGCGGGACTGGCGTCAGGCCATCGATGCCCTTTGGGGCGAAGGCCTGCCGACCGACACCAAGCTCTCCCTGTTCGATCACTTCTGGCAACCCGTGGATACCAGATTCGCCTGCTTCCAGGGCCTGGACGTCGACTGGCAGGCGCTGCGTGATCGATACCGGCCGGAGATCGCCGCGGGGGTCAGTCGCGGCCGATTCGCGGCCATCATGAACCACATGTCCCTGGCTCTCAGGGAATCACATACGAATGCATCGGACATCCGAGTGAGCTTTCAGACGGTCGCCCGCCCCGGCGTGCCGGTGATGTACGTGGGCGACTGGGGATTCGACACCCATTTCGGCGCCTGCCTGACGCCGCTGCCCGACGATTCCCTGCTGGTATACCGAACCGTGCCCAACCACCCGCTGGGTCTCGTGCCGGGTGACAGAGTCCTGGGGTATGACGGCCGTCCATGGCGGGAGCTCTACCAGGAGCTCTTGCAGGAGGAGCTGCCTCTGCGGGGGAGCTGGTGGGGATCGTCGCCGGACGGCTTCGACCATTCCCTCATGATGGCCGCCGGGTTGAACTGGCACCTGTTCGACGTCATCGACATCGCCAGGCACCGCACGGGAGAGATCACGCACCAACCCACCAACATGCTCGACGTCACGCTTCCCCGGCTGTTCTGCTCCGAGCAGCTCGACATCCCGGGTGTTCCCTCGCCGGACTTCATCCTGTCGGATCTGGTTCGCTGGGGGATGGTGGAAGGCACCCACATCGGATACATCTATGTCTACGGATGGGTTGAAAACGTTCAGCAGGAGTTCCAGGAAGCGGTCCGCGCCCTGACGGTCGCGCAGCTCACGCAGGGGCTCATCATCGATTTCCGCATGAATGTCGGCGGAAACTTGTTCTTGAGCAACGCCGGATTGAACCTCCTGTTCAAGGATCCAACCCCGACGATCGCCTTTGCCGAGCGCTCGGATCCCGCGGATCATCTCCGCATGGCGCCATCCCCGAACAGCCCCCCGAGCGCCTATGTCATCAATAAGTTTCCGGATCGCAACTTCTATCTGAATCCGATCGCCGTCCTGATCGGACCTGGGGCGGTGAGCTCGGGTGACCAGGTCGCCCTGCGCATGACGTTTCATCCGACGGCGCGCACTTTCGGCAAGACGACGGCGACGGCCTTCAACGGTCCGGTCACACTCGATTTCGGCCCGGACTGGTTCGCCAGGGTCGCTGAAGCCGACGCCTACCGCGTCACGGATCCCTCAAACTTCCTCACGCACGACGAATTCGTGGTGGATACGCCGGTGTGGCTGACACAGGAGGACGTCGCCCGTGGGAAGGACACCGTGGTCGAGAAGGCCATCCACTGGATCCAGAACCGCTCGCCGCAGGCCGCGGCCCGGGCGGAAGGCGAGGTTGAGTGCCAGGGTCCCGGCGGCGCGGTCGTCAAGCTCGACGGATCGGCCTCCGCCGATCCCGACTCCAATCCAGGGACGAACGATGGGATCGCGACTTTCGAGTGGCTCGAAGACCTTGGAATGGATTCCGAAAAGCTGCTCGGACGTGGCGAGATTCTCGAAGTCCCGCTTGCGCTCGGCCCTCATCGCGTGTTCCTGCGCGTCGTGGACGAGTTCGGGCTGACCGACACTGCGGTGGCCGAGATCGACGTGGTCGATACGGCGCCGCCCCGGCTGGCGATCGAAGCGACTCCCAATCTCCTCTGGCCGCCGGACCACCGGCTCGTGGAGGTGCGCATCGTGCCGGCGGCCGAGGACCTCTGTGGCGGGGTAACGGTCACGCTTGTATCGGTGGCGAGCAACGAGCCGGACCAGGTTTGGAAGGGCGGTGCCGGCGATCTGCCGCAAGACATTCAGGAAGCCGAAGAGGGCGACCCTGATTTCGACCTGCGGCTGCGCGCCGAGCGGCTGGGAGAAGGGGAGGGCCGCGCCTATGCCTTGACCTATGAGGCCATCGATGCCGCGGGGAACCGGAAGACGATCACCGTGCCGGTCGTGGTCCCGCACGATGTCCGAGGAGGCAATCCAACACCGTCGCGCTAAGGAGCGAGCCGCCGGGTTCCTGCCTATCGCTTGGTGGAAGCCTTCTCGCGCACCTCGTGGATGCGCTCTTCCTGGCGTGAAAGAAGCCTTTCACGGTCCCTGCGGTAGGCTTCCTCGATGGCCTCGATCGCGTCGTGCGCCGCCCCTTCGCGGCGCGCTTTCTTCATCTCCGATTTGAACAGGATCTCCCGCTCGGCCAGCTTTGCCTCCACCTCGCTGCGGATCGACGCGATCTTCTCCTTCTGCTTCGCGCTCAGCTTTGCCGAGCTCTGGCTGGATCCCGACTCCTTGTCCTTCTTGACCAGCTTCTCCATCGCCAGCTCGTAAGCCGATTTCAGCTCGTCACCCATCGTCGTCTCCCATCGGTTCATCCGCGCTCAGTAGGCGGGCTTTTCGCTCGTTGGAGCGAGCGGAAGCGCCATGGACGTCTCACCGTTCAGAGTCGCGCCACCACGCGCGAAGTTCCCGGCGCGTTGCAGGAATTCCGCGGGGAAGTTCAGCTGCGGGCGTGAGATTGCTTCGAGGGTCTCGAGGTGGGCGGAGCTCAGCTGCACCTCCAGCGCCTGCAGGTTGTCCTCCAGCTGCGCCATGGTCCGGACTCCCAGGATCGGGGAAGCGACACCCGGGCGGGACCGCACCCAAGCCAGGGCAACCCGCGCGGGAGTCGTCTGCAGCTCGCCGGCGACTGCCTTGACGCCGTCAATCACCTTGAAAGCCTGCTCGGTCAGCGACTGTGTCACCCGCTCGCCTCGCGGCGCATCTCCCTTGCGGGCGTTCTCGCGCGTGTACTTTCCCGTCAGCACTCCGGAGCGCAGGGGGGACCAGGGAGTGATTCCGAGCCCGGCGTGCAGCGCCATGGGCACCAGCTCGCCTTCCACCGTCCGCTCGAGCAGCGAGTACTCTATCTGCAGCGCGATCACCGGCGAGCCGCCAAGCTGGCGTGCGATTCCCTGGGCCTCCATCACCTTCCATGCGGGCGTGTCGGAAAAGCCGATGTACCGTATCTTGCCGGCGCGCACAAGATCCTCCAGCGCCCGCATCGTCTCGTCGATCGGGGTGTGCCGGTCCCAGGCATGCATCCAGTACAGATCGATGAAGTCGGTCTGCAGGCGGCGCAGCGAATGCTCGCACTGGCTGTAGATCGCCTTGCGGCCCGCGCCTCCGGCATTCGGATCGCCGGGACTCATGTTCCCGAAGAACTTGGTCGCGAGGACCGCCTTGTGGCGCTTCGCCGGGTGGCGGCCCAGGGCGTCCCCCAGAATTTTCTCGGAATGGCCACGCGTGTAGAAATTCGCCGTATCGATGAAATTGCCGCCGGCCTCCAGATAGCGTTCCAGGATGCGCTTGGACTCGGCTTCACTCGCGCCCCAGCCCCAATCCTCGCCGAAAGTCATCGTTCCCAGACACATCGGGCTCACCGCCAAGCCCGAGCATCCCAGGCTGACGTAATGATCCAGTGGCATCGTCGGTTCCTCCCCGGAAGCGGGGACCGCGCCTCAAAATCCCGGTGCGGATCACCGCGGAATGTGCGGCATGAAGTCGTGGGCAAACGCCAGCATCTTCCCACCCCCGCGCTCAGATGGCAACCAGCAAGGTTTGAGCCGGCCGGGGCCCTGGATACAATAGTCATCCAACCTCAGGAGCCGGCCCGCAGGGCTGTATCGAGCGCGGTCCATGGATCCCCATGGAGGAGCACGACAATGCGCAAGGGCATGGGGCTGATCGGAATCGTGGCAGTCACCGCTCTGTCCGGCTGTGCCGCGCATTACCACATGCCGGCAGAATCAGAGCCCCACGCGATGCTCTCCTTTGACCAGGGGAAAGGTGCGCGCGCATGGCCGCTCACATTGAACGGCGGTCGACCCATTTACGTGATTCGCTATCGGCGCATTTTTCGGATTGGTGTCGGCGCCATGCGCCTCAAGGTTGGGGAAACTCGTTGGGGCGATATAAACCATTACGATCCATTCTTCACTTGCGACTTGTCTTTTGACGCGGAAGCAGGCCGGCGCTACCTCGTCTCGATGCGCTGGGAGGAAGACCACTGCTGGTACGCTGTCACTGCGGACAACGGAACGAAAGTGGCCGAATGCGAGGCGCTGGAGAGGTGTGAGCAGATAGGAGCCCGCGCGCAGGGGGGGCTCTGTCAAAAGCCTCCAGCGCCAGGTGGCGTTGGCAAAGGGGAGGGGGCCATCTGCATCCGGGATGATGCCCCGGTCTACAGGTCGCCGGATGGCACCCGCGTGTTCCGGACGCTGAAGCGCGGAAATGCCGTGGTGGCCGTAGAACCGAAAGGAAGGGCCTGGGAATTCTACGAAGAATCCGGTCGTACGCGAATTGCATTTCCGGATGGGTTCGACCGCAGTATCGGTTGGATGAAGGTCGAGGATCTGGCCAGGTTCACCTACGACTTCTGCGTTTTTGACCCGGGCCTTGCTCCGTCCCCTCCCCCTGGATACCCGTTCACCACAGGGAAGAGGATGATCTGGAACGTTTGTTTCAAGAAAGCACGGGACGCCAAGTTGAAGGATCTGGGTGTTGTCGGGGCAGAAGATTAGACAGCTGGATGAAGGTGGCACGGTCGTTGCTTTATGCGCTCGAAGGCGCGTAGTGCTGCTTTCCGCCCCCGTCGCGCGTCATGGAATCCAGCGCCAGCGGGGGCGGCAGCGGTTTTGGCCGGGAGACTCACGATGACCTTTCGCCTCGTCGGTTTGATGAGCCTGGTGCTCCTACTATCCCTGGCGGCTTTCGCCCTGCTGATCGGCTCCTACCAGGGGCAGGTCATGGGCGAAGTTACCCGGACCGTCTCCACCGTCGGGAAGGCGACGCTGCAGTCCTTCGACAAGCACTTCGAGCTGCTCGAGGGGTTGCACGACGCAGGCTTGCCGGAACCCCACCTTCCCATGAAGCGGACCTTTTCCTACCGGTTCAGCACCTCGTCTTCCAATTCTAAAGATGGGGCGTCCCCGCCGCCGCACAAGGATCTTCTTCCACCGCATGGCGCCGTCGCGGTGTTCAACATCGGAGGGCACCCGGAAGGAAAGGGCGACGACGCCGCCGAGACCGACGGAGACCGGCTGGTGATGGTGCAGGTCGACGAAGTGCACGCTGAATCGGGCCCGACGGGAGACACCCTGCTGACGATTCCGACCTGGCGCATGCTCAAGAAGATCCCGGACGAAGGCTCCTCCGAGAAGGCGAAGGTCTGGGTCTACGACTCCGGCGAGGGCGATGTGGCAGAAGCGGCCGATGCCGCCGGTGTCGCGGAGCTCACGGCTCCGCTGTCGACCCCCGCCGCGGTCACAGCACCCGGCACGGCGCGGCGCGAGATCGTCCTGCCGATTCCCACGAGCGAGTTCACCGACCTGTTCGCCGATTTCCGCCGGCGCACCGCCTGGCTGTTCGCGGGAGTCTTCGTCGTGGGGACGCTGCTGTCGGCGGGGCTGGCCGCCCGCTTCACGCGCCCCGTGCGCCGGCTGGACGCGGCCATCCGGCGGCTGGCGGAAGGCGATCTCGACGTGCGGGTGGAGGAGGGGAGCGGCGACGAGGTGGGTCGTCTCGGACGTGCCTTCAACGAGATGACCCGGCGCCTGCGCGCCGGACGCGAGCGGGAAGGGGAGATGCGCCGGCGCGAGAAGCTTTCCGCCCTGGGGCGCATGGCGGCGGGGGTGGCGCACGATGTCCGCAATCCCCTGCACTCGATCGGACTGACGCTTTCCAACCTGGAGGAGACTGCCCGCCCGCGCGAGGAGGATCGGGCACAGGAATTCGACCGCTCGGTGGCCCTCATGAAAGACGAGATCCGGAGGCTGGACCGGCTGGTGGAGAACTTCCTGCGCTTCGCCCGCAGCGATCGAGCCGCCCGTGCCCCGGTGGATCTGGCGCAGCTGGCGCGCGAGACGACGCAGCTGGTGGAGAAGGAGGCGGTCCGGCGCGGCGTGCACGTGCAGGTCGACTGCGCCGCGGGACTGTCGCCCATCGCGGGGGATTTGGAGTCGATCCGCTCCTCCATCCTGAACCTTGTGCTCAACAGCTTCGAGGCGATGCCCGAAGGGGGAACGCTGAGCCTCGCCGTGTCGCAGGCCGATGGCGAAGCGCGGCTGGAGGTCGCCGATACCGGTCGCGGCATCCCCGAAGCCGAGCAGGAGCGGGTCTTTGAGTTCGCCTACACGACGCGCGAGGACGGTCACGGATTGGGGCTGGCGATGGTGCACCAGGTGGTGGTCGAGGACCACGGCGGGCGGGTGCAGCTGACCAGCCGGCCGGGCGAGGGGACCCGCGTCCTCCTGGCGTTCCCGATCCAGGCAGCCATTCCCGCACAGGCCGCCTCCTCATGAGCCGCGATCCCGGGATGGAGGAGGCAAGCGCGGCGCGCTTGCTGGTGGTCGACGACGAGGCGACCCAGCGGGAGATGCTGTCGGGGATCCTGACGCGCGCCGGCTACCGCGTGACGCTGGCTGCCGCGGGCGTCGAGGCGCTGGCCATCCTGGAGCGTGACGGCTTCGATTTGCTCCTGACCGATCAGAAAATGCCCGGCATGGACGGGCTGTCGCTGCTGGAGCGCGCCACCGCGCTGCAGCCCGATCTGCCCGTCATCCTGATGACCGCTTACGGATCGGTGTCGGAGGCGGTCTCCGCAATGAAACGGGGCGCGGCCGACTATCTGACCAAGCCTTTCGATCGCGACGAGCTGCTCCTGGTCCTGGGCAAGGTGCTCAAGCAGCGTCGCCTCGAGGAGGAGGTGGCGGCGCTGCGCGGCGCCCTGAACGAGCGCTATCGCCTGGGAGGGATCATCGGCTCCTCGCCCGCGATGCGCGAGGTCTTCTCCCTGATCGACCGGGTGGCGGGCACCGATGTGCCGGTGCTGATCCGCGGCGAGAGCGGCACCGGCAAGGAGCTGGTGGCCCGGGCGATCCACGAGCGCAGCCGGCGCGCCGCCGGTCCGTTCGTGGCGCTGAACTGCGCCGCTATTCCGGAGACGCTGCTGGAAAGCGAATTCTTCGGCCACGAGCGCGGCGCCTTCACCGGGGCGACGCGCAGCCATGCCGGGCGCTTTCAGCAGGCCGCCGGGGGCACCCTGTTCCTGGATGAGATCGGGGCGATGCGCATCGACCTGCAGGCCAAGCTCCTGCGCGCCCTGCAGGAAAAGGAAATCCAGCGGCTCGGCTCGGTCGGCACCATCCCGGTCGACGTGCGGATCCTGGCGGCCACCGGTGAGAACCTGGAGGAGGCGATCCGGCGCAGGACCTTCCGTGAGGACCTCTTCTACCGATTGAACGTCGTGCCGCTCCACTTACCGGCCCTGCGCGAGCGCAGCGAGGACATCCCGCTTCTGGTGCGGCATTTCGCCGAGTCGGCCGCGCGCCGTTTCGAGCGCGAGCCGATCAGCGTCTCGCCGGAGGTGATGGACCGCTTCCAGGTGCATCCCTGGCTGGGGAACGTGCGCGAGCTGGAGAACTGCATCGAGCGAATGGTGCTGCTGGCGCGCGGGCCGCGCCTCACGCCCGCCGATCTTCCTCCCGATCTGCGCGAGGCGGCCGCCCCCGGAGCGGTCGCCGGCGCTCCTTTCGAGCTTCCCCCGGCCGGCGTGAGGCTTCCCGAGCTGGAGCGGCATCTCATCGTCCAGGCACTGCGGCGCAGCCGGGGAAGCCTGGGACCCGCCGCCAGGCTGCTGGGGATCTCCTACAAGACCCTGCAATACCGCATTCAGAAATTCGCCATCGAGAGGCAGGAGATTGGATTGGAGCCGGCCGCAGCGGGTGCGTTCGACCCTGTTGAAGCGCCGGGCGGCGATCCCGAGTTCTGACCCGGACCGATCGGCTCCTCACCTCTGCCCCAAATGGGGCGGGCTTGCCGCAAATGAGGCGAGCGGAGGCTCAAGCTCCGCCCGAGCTTGCCTTCGTCCCGCCGATTTTCCTCGAATCCCACCGCCAACTCGCGCTTCTGCCTGATTTGAGGCTGGTACGGCTCCTGCAATACCGCTTCGCCGCCGGGGCGTACCCGGCACGGAGCAGGTGAGATCGGACTAATGAAAATCCAAAGGGAAGGAGGAACCGCGATGAATCGACTGCTCGGGTTGACGATGGGAGCCGCGGCGCTGTCGCTCTCGGTGCTCGTGGCGGCTCCGACGAAGCAGAAGCTGGAGAAAGTGGATCTCAGCCAGATGAAGGATGGGGAGACGCGCACCCTGGGCGACGGAGACCACACCCTCACCGCGAAGCGCAAAGGAGACGTCATCACCGTCGAGTTCGGCGAGGAGGGTGACAGGCGCACGATGAAGTGCACCGTGGGGAAGGACAGCTGCTACGCCATGACCACTTCCGGCGACGGCGCCCACAAGATCATCGTGATCAACAAGGGGAAGGCGGACAAGGACTCCTCACCGGTGGTCGTGCAATCCGGGACCGAGGCGGGCAGCTTCGTCTTCGCGACGGCCGACGGGGCCGACGGGGCCGACGGCGAGGATATCATCTTGAACCTGGACGATGATGACATGTCCTGGGTCGCCGCGGACGGCGACGAGGAGCTTCTCCCCGGGATGAAGATGAAGATGTTCCACATGCTGGGCGACGGCGGCACCATGCTCTCGTGCCCCGAAGGAGATGCGACCCTGACCCTGAAGAAAGGGGAAGAGAGCTCGGGCCCCTACTACTGTCCCAAGCACAACCTGAAGATGGAGAAGGCGAAGGGCCACACCTTCACGAAGCGCATCGAGATCAAATCCGAT
>DASTZC010000219.1 GCA_035764505.1 Candidatus Polarisedimenticolia bacterium | reverse complement strand
AGCAGCCCCTCGGGCTCGGCGGCGGCGGCCAGCAGCTCCATCGCCTCGCACACTTCTTTTTGTCTGACTCGATCGGTCAGGCGCGGCCTGACCGGCGCGGCGGGCTCGTCGTCTCCTCGCAGCAGCGTCCGGGCGCGCTTGGCGACGGTCCGGTTGCGGGCACGCTCGCTCAGGGTTGAGAGCAGCTCCGCCCGCGCCTCGGGCGTCAGGTCCGCGAGTATCTCGTCCTCCATCAGGCGGTCCAGCGCCGCCATTGCCACGTCCTTTTCCTCGCTCTTCAGCGCCACGCTCTCCAGCTCGGAGACGTCCCGCAGGCGCTTGATCGCCTCGATCCGGACCGCCAGGGCGCTCCCCTGCCGGGCCACGGCGCCCAGCGCCTTGGGTGAATCGAGCCGTCCCAGCGCGGTCTGCGCCACCTCGGTCAAGACCGCCGAACGGGCCGCCGCGAGCAGCCCCGCCTCGTCGCTCAACGCCGCCAGGGCCCGCAGCGCCACAGAGAGGTCGATCGTCTGCGCGAGGGCCACCAGCGCCTCGTGCGCGCGCCGCTTCACTTCATCATCGGTATCGGTCTGGAGGATTTCGGAGAGGATGGTGGGATCCTCGAGACGGGCCACGGCGGCCCGCCGAATCTTCGGATCCTCGTTTTGCCAGGCGGGAGAATCGGCCCGGCGTCCGGAAAACAGTCCCATGGAATCCTCTCGGAGGCGGCAATTATAGCCGGGACGCGCCGCCGGGTGAACCCCGCCCCCCGTCTTTTCGGCCGCCGGGGGTTCCGGGGCTCTTCCGGGCGGCTTTCGACGGCCCAAATGGCCCGCGGCGCGGGGACAAGGGCCTGGTTCTCTGTTAGACTTACCGCCATTCAAAGGAACCGGTCGCCGCTGCGGGAGCGCCGCTCCATGCGGGGCGCGATTTCCGATTTCCCCCGAGGGATTCGACTTGGCACCCGAGACGACCGCCGCTCCCGCCATCTCCTTCCAGACCGATCCGACGCATTACCGCCACTGGAAGCTCGCCCTGGAGGGGCCCGTGGCGCGCCTGACCATGGCCGTGCAGGAGAACGAGCCGCTGGTGCCAGGCTACCAGCTGAAGCTGAACTCCTACGACCTGGGAGTGGACATCGAGCTGCATGACGCCGTCACGCGGCTGCGCTTCGAGCACCCGGAGGTGCGCTGCGTGATCGTGACTTCCAACCGGGATCGGGTCTTCTGCGCCGGCGCGAACATCCACATGCTGGCCAGCTCCTCGCACGGCTTCAAGGTGAATTTCTGCAAGTTCACCAACGAGACGCGCCTGGCGATCGAAGACGCCTCGCGCCATAGCGGCCAGAAGTACCTGGCGGCCCTCAACGGCACCTGCGCGGGGGGGGGCTACGAGCTGGCGCTGGCCTGCGACGAGATCATCCTGGTCGACGACGGGAATTCCGCGGTGAGCCTGCCCGAGACGCCGCTGCTGGGGGTCCTGCCGGGGACCGGTGGATTGACGCGCCTGGTCGACAAGAGAAAGGTGCGTCGCGACCTGGCCGACCTTTTCTGCACGGTGGCGGAAGGGGTGCGCGGCAGCCGGGCGCGGGAATGGAGGCTGGTCGACGAGGTGGTGCCGAAGAGCCGCTTCGAGGAGGAGGTGCGGCGCCGCGCGGGCGAAGCCGCGGCCGCCTCTCCGGCGCGCGCCACGCAAGGCGTGCCCCTGGCGCCGCTCGAGCGCAAGCTGGGCGATGATCGCGTCGACTACGGCCACGTGAGCCTGCAAATCGATCGTTCTGGCCGGCGCGCCACCCTCACCGTGCGCGGGCCGGCCGCGGGACTTCCCGGCGAGGCCGCCGCGCTGCGACAGCTCGGGTCGAAATGGTGGCCCCTGCAGGCCTTCCGGGAGCTGGACGACGCGCTGGTCCATCTGCGGACCAATGAGCCGGCCATCGGATTGGTGCTGCTCAAGACGGAGGGATCGCCCGAGGCGGTGCTGGAGCTCGACGCGGTGATGGACCGGCTGCGGGAAGACTGGTTCGTCTCGGAGGTCCGCTTCCTGATGGCGCGGGTCCTGCGGCGGCTGGATCTCACCGCCCGCAGCTTCTTTGCCCTCATCGAGCCCGGCTCCTGCTTCGCCGGCTCGCTGTTCGAGCTGGCGCTGGCCGCCGATCGCTCCTACATGCTCGAGGACGCGGAGAAGCCCAATACCGTGGCGCTGTCGCGGGCGAACGGCGGCGATTTCCCCATGACCCACGGTCTCAGCCGGCTGCAGGCCCGCTTTCTGGGGGAGCCGGAGCGGCCCGAGGCCCTGCTGCGCGAGCCGCGCTCCTACGATCCGGCGCAGGCGCTGGAAGCGGGGCTCGTCACGGTCGTCTCCGATGACATCGACTACGAGGACGAGGTCCGCGTCGCCTGCGAGGAGCGGATCAGCCTCTCCCCCGACGCGCTGACCGGCATGGAGGCGAACCTGCGCTTCCCCGGCAGCGAAGGCTGCGACAGCAAGATCTTCAGCCGCCTCTCGGCCTGGCAGAACTGGATTTTCCAGCGCCCGAACGCCGTGGGAGAGAAGGGCGCGCTGACGCTGTACGGCAAGCCCGAGCGTCCCACCTTCGATCCCCGGAGGACCTGATGCAGCTGCACGAGAAGATCCCCAACAACGTCAACCTGAGCCAGGACCGCAAGCTCCTGCGTGCCCTGGAGAAGTGGCAGCCCAATTACATGAAATGGTGGATGGAGGCCGGCCCCGAGGGGTTCCAGGCCGACAACATCTACCTGCGCACCGCCATCGACGTCGGCTCCGACGGTTGGGCCAACTTCGACTACGTCAAGATGCCCGACTACCGCTGGGGCATCTTCCTGTCGACGCCCGAATCCGATCGCCGCATCCCGTTCGGCGACTTGTTCGGCAAGCCGGTCTGGCAGGAGGTCCCCGGCGAGCACCGCAACCAGCTGCGGCGCATCATCGTCACGCAGGGCGACACCGAGCCGGCCAGCGTCGAGCAGCAGCGGCTGCTGTGCAACAGCGCCCCTTCGATGTACGACTGCCGCAATCTCTTCCAGGTGAACGTGGAGGAGGGGCGCCACCTGTGGGCCATGGTCTACCTGCTGCACGCCTACTTCGGCCGCGACGGGCGCGAGGAGGCGGAGGCGCTGCTGGAGCGGCGCTCGGGCGATTTCGACAAGCCGCGCATCCTGACCACCTTCAACGAGCCGATCGACGAGTGGCTGTCGTTCTACATGTTCACCATGTTCACCGACCGCGACGGCAAGTACCAGCTCCTGGCGCTGGCCGAGAGCGGCTTCGATCCCCTGTCGCGCACCACCCGCTTCATGCTCACCGAGGAGGCGCACCATATGTTCGTGGGCGACACCGGCATCGGCCGGATCGTCAAGCGCGCCTGCGAGCTGATGAAGCAGGATCCCAACGAGGACGCGCGCGCCGGCGGCGGCATCGACCTGGGCACCGTCCAGCGCTACGTGAATTTCTGGTACTCCAGCAGCCTGGACCTGTTCGGCGGGGAGATCTCCTCGAACGCGGCCGACTACTTCGCCTCCGGACTGAAAGGGCGCGCCAAGGAGGAGAAGTACCCCGATCACGTGGCGCTGGAAGGGGTCTACACACTGGAGGCCCTGGACGCCGGCCGGCTGGTGTCGCGTGACGTGCCGATGCGCAACGCCATGAACGAGGTGGTGCGCGACGCCTACGTGGACGAGAACCAGAAAGGGGTGGACCGCTGGAACCGGATCATCAAGGAGGCCGGCATCAACTTCGAGATCAGGCTCCCCAGCCGGCGCTTCAACCGCAAGATGGGGATGTACAGCGGCCACTTCTTCGATCCGCAGGGGAACCCGATTTCCGACGAGGAGTTCAACCGCCG
>DASTZC010000218.1 GCA_035764505.1 Candidatus Polarisedimenticolia bacterium | reverse complement strand
GATCGAAGAAGGTGTAGCCGTGCGAGGTGATCTCCTCGCGATCGTAACGCAGGACCACCCCCACCGTGAGGTTCGGAATCGGCTTGTAGGTGTCGCCGAAGTAGAGGCCGAAATTGTCGCTGCCGGCCGAGTTGGAAGCCTGCTGTTGGACCGGCAGGAACGCAGAGATGACGCCGCCGATCTGTCCCGTGTTGAGGTTCTGGCCTCCGGTTTGAAGCTGCCAGAAAGGGCGCGCCTGGAAGCTGGCGTCGTAGCCTTCCTGCTCCACGGACATTCCCACACTCATGTCGTGCTGACCGAAGAAATCGGGCACGAAATAGGAAATATCCTCCTTCAGGGTGTCCCGGGTCCGGCTGTCCTCATAGGTCAGGTTATAGGGTCCGATAAGCGTGAGGTTGTTGAAGTTCAGGAGGTACGGCTTGTCGGCCGCGAGCGGCGCGGTGTACTCGCCGACTTCGGGGGTGCCGTTGTTGTTGCGATCGACCCAGTTGGGGAAGGGATTGTCGTCCAGGAAGTGGTTGCCGTTGCGGTCCTCGGTGTCGAGCACGCCGTTCCCCCTGGTGCCGGGAACGAAGCCGCCGGGGCACGCCGAGGGGTTATCGCACGGGATCCCGCTATCCTCGACGGGATCCACCACGCCGTTGTCGTTCGTATCCGTCTCGAAATCGAGATGACCGTTGCAGTTGATGTCCTCGCGATCGTTCCCCTCGCAGCCGAGGGGCCCGGTGAGCCGTTGGTCGTGATCTCGATCTTCGAGACAGGTCCGCTCGCCCGTGATCTCGTCGAAGGTGCAGTTGGAGAGTTTCCCGTTGCCGTCGAAATCCTCGAATACGTCGAACTTGCCGTCCTGGTCGAAGTCGAGTCCCGGATCCGCTTCGCGCAGCTGGATAAAACCGTCCTGGTTGCCGCCCAGCAGCGGGTTGCCATCCACCGTCAGGTAGCCGTTGCCGTTCGTGTCGGGATCGATCGTCGGGATCTGCTGGAACGAGTTGTCGAACCGCGAGATCGTGGAGGTCAGCGAGAAGTTGGGGGTGAAGATGGCGTTGTCGACCAGCGTGATGGTCGGACCGCCGCGCTTCTGCGTATACCCCGACTCCAGGTCCACGCGGCTGCCCAGGTTCTGGTTATCGAAGGAGAGATCGTCCCACAGGGCGGTCATGGACAGCTTGTTGTTGGAGCTGATTTGCCAGGTGAGCTTGCCGGTAACGCGCGCGTCCTTGAGAGTCTGAATGTAGGCCTGTGTCCCGGCGTTGACCGGGAACTCCTCATTGTTGTACTCGGGCGCGAAGTAGTACCAGAGGTGGTCTTTGACGAAAGCGCCGGAAACCGACAGAAATGGATAAATCGTGTTGAAGGAAAGATCCCGGAAGCCGTCGGTTTCGCCGAGACCGCCGCGCAGCTCGGCGGGATCCACGCCGGCCCCGTCGCCGTCCAGCCGGTAGGTCCGCATCTGCAGCGTGAAGCTTCCCTTGAACTCGTTGCCTCCCGACTTGGTGACGATGTTGACGAAGCCGCCTTGCGCCCGGCCGAACTGCGCGCCGGCGCCGGCCGTGATGACTTCGATTTCCTCGATCGACTCCGTGTTCAGGTTCTGCCCGAAATGGCCGTCGAAGGGATCCGTGGTGCTGACGCCGTCCACCAGGGTGACGACGTCGGTGTCACGCGCCCCGTGGATGTTCGGGTTGCCGGTGTCGTTGACGTCGGTGACGCCGGGCGCCAGGGTCAGGACGTCCTGATAATCGGTGCCCAGGATGGGAAGCCCCGAGATGAACTCGGAGGTGATGGTGGTGCTGATCTGCGTCGATTCGGTGTTGACGGTCTCTTCCTTGCCCTCGACCCGGACCCGTTCCTTGAACTCTTCACGCAGGGTCACGTTCTGGACGACCGTCTTGCCCGAATAGACTTCCAGGGTGAACTCGATCTTCTGATAGCTGGGAAGATTGACCCGGAGCGTGTAGCCCTTGCCGGGCGGCACCGGGGTGATACGGAACTCGCCCTGGGCGTTGGTGACTCCGCCCAGGCCGACGATACCAATCGATCGGTTTTCGAGAGTGACGGTGGCTCCCGGCAGCGGGCTCCCATCCTTGTCCACGACGATCCCCTTGACCGTTCCGGGGGAGGTCTGCGCCAGGATCATCGATGTGGAGGCTATTAATAGGATGGCTGACAGGAGCGCCGGAAGACCCGAGGTCTTGGCCTTGTTCATGGAAGCTTCCTCCGGACTGCGCACGCTGAAAGAGGATGGGAACGCTCGTTCCAGCTCGGAAGACCCTCCCCCCGGGCGGTCTTCCTTACCTCGATCTTAATTAAGTAAGCAGGAGCTTGCATTCTATACGGGACGAGAAATTCAAGTCAACGGTCAATAAGCGGAACGGGGTGAAGCAGTTACGCCGCCATAAAAAAATTTTTCTTGCGCGGCTGATCGGTATAGTACGACCATCCTGAGCGTTGTCAAGGAATTGTAACCCGCGCCTTGCGGATCTTGTGCAGCAGTCCTACATCCCGCGAGGGGGACGTACTCCAAGCCTTTTGATCTTCTCGTTGAGGGTGGTGGGCTTGATACCGAGCATCCGGGCGGCCCGGCGCTGCACCCCCTGCGCGCGCGCCAGGGTCTGCTCGATGAGCTCCTTCTCGAAACGGGCGACGGTCTGCGAATAGGAAAAGGCGCCTGCGGCAATCTCGGAGGAGGGGATCTCGACCGTCGGCGTGGCGCCCGAGCGGATCTCCTCCGGAAGGAGATCGGGACCGAGGGTGCCGCCATTGCCCAGCACGACCGCCCGCTCCAGGACATTCTCCAGCTCGCGAACGTTGCCGGGCCAGGAATGCCGCATCATGATGTCGAGGGTCTCGGGGTGGAGGCGCGGAGCGGGCCGCAGGTTCTCTTCGCCGAACTTGGCCAGGAAATGGTCCGAGAGGAGCGGGATGTCTTCGCGCCGGTTGCGCAGGGGCGGGAGCTCCACGACGATCACCTTGAGCCGGTAATAGAGATCCTCGCGGAACTCGCCTCGCTCGACCAGCTCCATGAGGTCGATGTTGGTGGCCGCGATGATGCGCACATCGACGCGCACGCTCTCGACCGCTCCGAGCGGCAGGAACTCGCGCTCCTGGATGACGCGCAGCAGCTTTGCCTGGACCTCGGGGTGGATCGAGCTGATCTCGTCGAAGAACAGCGAGCCGCCATCGGCCACCTCGAACAGCCCCTTCTTCGCGGTCACGGCCCCGGTGAAGGCCCCCTTGCGGTGCCCGAAAAGGTTGCTCTCCAGCAGGTCGGCCGGCACGCTGCCGCTGTTCACGACGACGAAGGGGCGATGCGAGCGCGAGCTGCGGTGGTGGATGGCATGCGCCACCAGCTCCTTGCCGGTCCCGCTCTCCCCCTGGACCAGGACGGTGCTGCGCGTCGGAGCGATGCGATCGAGCACGCTCTGGAGATCGAGCATGGCCTGGCTCCTGCCGATGATCTCGCCGTCGCGCGCCCGCCAGGAAAGGGCCCGCCGCAGCGCCCGGTTCTCCGAAAGCAGGCTCTTCTGGCTGAGGGCGTTGCGCACCGTCAGCAGGACCTCCTCGTGGCGGAACGGCTTCGTCAGGTAATGGAAGGCTCCTTCCTTCATCGCCTGGACCGCCGTCTCGACGGAGCCGAACGCCGTGATCATCACGGCCATCTGCTCCGGGTCGCGTGCCTTCACGGCGCGCAGAAACTCCAATCCGCCCATGACCGGGAGCATCATGTCGATGAAAAGCAGGTCGAAGGAATCGCCCTCGATGGCGGCGAGCGCCTCCTCGGCCGAGCCGACCACGCTCGGCTCGTGACCGGCCTCGGACAGGAGCTGCGCGAGGACCTCCCGGATGACGGCTTCGTCCTCCACCACCAGCACGCGAGCCTGGTGCCTGGAGGTCGACTGGGGCGCGCTCATGGGCGCCCGGTCCCGGCGCCGTTGCGCCCGGCCAACGGCTCCAGGACGTAATTGCGCACCACGAGCTTCATTCTTCCCACGTAGATGTCCTTTTCCATGATTCCGACGAAGCCCTCCTTCTCGATCTCCAGGATGTAGTCGCGCGCCTGAACCACCCGGCAGAAGCAATACTCCCCTACCGCGTCGGTGATCGCCGTTTGCAGCAGATCGCCTCGTCTCAACGAAACCTTGGCCCCCTCGATTCCCCGCCCGGAGCTGTCGAGGATCTTGCCGGTCAAACCGCCCGGCGGAGTCCCGGCGAGGCGGTCCGCGGTCTCGCGGTCGGCAGCGCAAACCGTCGTGGTCCCCAGCAGACATCCCAGGAGGAGCCAGGCGGCCCGGCGGCTACGCAACGGGAGCCTCGATCCGGGCCGCATCCGAGAGAACCGCCGGAATCTTCACGGTGAAGGTGCTTCCGGCGCCCTCCACGCTCTCCACCGCGATCTCTCCGCCATGCTCGCGCACGATCTCCCGGACCACCGCGAGCCCCAGACCGTTGCCGCCGGCGCGGCCGCTGAAGAAGGGCTTGAAGATCCGCTCCAGGTCGCCGGACGGAATGCCGATGCCGTTGTCGGAGACGCGCAGACGCAGCGCCTCCCCTTCCCGATCGATGGCGATGCGAATCTCGCCTCCTCCGGGCAGGGCCTGCGCGGCGTTCATCAGCAAGTTGATCAGCACCTGCTGGAGCTTGCCGCGATAGCCGCGAATCGCCGGCAGGGATGGGGCGCGCTCCACCCCGACGCGGATGCGCTTCCCCTTGAGCTGGGGCTCGAACAGGGCGAGGCTCTCGGCCACCACCGGCCCCGGGTCGAACTCGGCGGGGTCTTCCCGATCCTTGCCCCGCACGAAGTTGAGCACCGAGCCGGTGATTCCCGCCGCGCGGAATGCCTGGGTCTCGATTTTTCGAAGCAGCTCCATCTCGGGAAGACGTGATTTCATCCGGGACATGAGGATCTGGGCGTAGCTGGCAATCCCCGTGAGCGGCGCGTTCACCTCGTGCGCCACCTGCGAGGCGAGCAACCCCATGGATGCCAGATGATCCTGCTGCAGCATTCTCTCTTCCTGGCGCACCTGCTCCGAGACGTCATCGAGCGTGTACACCATGCCGGCGGCCGGCGAGCCTCCCAGCGGGGAGCGCGTGGCGTTGATCACCCGCTTCGAGCCGTCCAGGGCTCCGAAGGAAAAACGAAACACTCTTTCCCGCTCCGCCTCTCCCGCACCGCGGGCGGTGCGATCCAGGAGCATGAGCAGTCCGCGGGGCAGCAGATCGGCGATGGTGCGGCCCACCGGCCTCGCCACGCCCAGCACGGCGGCCGCGGCGCGATTGGCCGCAGTGATCCTGCCGGAGCTGTCCGAAAGGAGGATGCCGATGCGGCTCGATTCGAGGATCGCCTCCGTCTCGCGCCGCAGGGATGCCTCGCGCCGGCCGCTCGTCTCGATCTCCCGGTAGAGTCGGGCGGCCTCCACTCCTCTCGCGACCTGCGTCGCCAAGGCCGCCAGCGCGTCGATCTCCAGGCCCGAAAGGGGCGACCCGTCCCGATGCGCCCCGAGGGCAAGAAAAGCCACCGGGACTCCGCCCGTCACCAGAGGAAACAGGTAATGACACCCCCGACCGCACAGCTGGTCGCGGATTTCCGCGGCAAGGCCCTCGCCTCCTGAGTGGAGCAGCACCACTTCATGGCGCGCCAGGATCCGGCGGTCCGGCTCTTCCATCGTGAAGCTGATTTTCCCCAGGAGGGGGCCCCCAGCCTCCTCGTAACATCCCGATCCGCCGCCGTCCACCAGGAGATGGACGGTCGCCATAGAGAGCGCCTCCTGCAGCCCCGCGCCGAGGCGCTGCGCCAGCCGCTCGATGCGGAGCTCCGTCCCCAGGTCCTCCCGGAACCGGAGCATGAGCCGCATCGTGTCGGGGCTGCGCGATCCGAGCAGGCGGTCCACCCATCCGGAGAGAGGGCGATGGCAAAGGAGCGCGAGCCCGCTGGAAAGGGTCAGCGGCAGGAGGATCTCGGTGAGGACGCCCCCGGGGGAATCTCCAAAGAGCGCCGAGAGAAGGTAGGAGCCGAAGATTCCTCCGGCCAGGAAAAGCGCTCCCGTGGCGCTGCCGCGCACCACCACCCGCAAGGATCGGTCCAGGTCGACGCTGCGGTCCTGGAAAAGCGTCGCGGCAAACCCCAGCGGTCCCACGGCCAATGGAAGCAAGGACAGCTCTCCGAGCGGGCCCGGCGGTATCCCGAGCGCCAGCGGAAGTAGATAGAGGAGGGCGGCGGGAAGGAGGCTCGCCACGGCGGCGGCGCCGGCGGAAGTGAGGCGCCATCGCGTCCGGGCCCGCGTCGAGCGCCACAATCCGAGGCACAGCAGGATTACCGGGTATCCGGCCGCCAGCGCGAGGTAGGCGAGCTCCAGCCGATCCTTGAAGCGAATCGCCCGCACCGGATCGCGGAAGGTCAGGGCTCCCTGCAGAGGAATCAGGTAGATGGCGAGTCCCAGCAAAGCACCCGCGGGCAGGAGAAGCCAGCGTCCCCGCGGCGTCGCGACGAACAGCTCCTCGTCATCGAGGGTGAGAAGGCGGACGAACGCCAGGAGGAAGACGGGCAGCAGCAGCCTGCCGGACAGATCCCCCCAATAGAAGATCCAGCTCAGGCTCCCCGAGGCTCCGGCGGGCGACAGCACCAGCACCGACGCGAGGCAGAGACAGAAGCCATACAGAGCGGAAGAAGCCGGCTCGTACGGCAGCTTCCAGAGGGCCAGACTTCCAGCTCCCAGCGCCGCCAGGCCCGCAATGAAAAGGTAATAGGAGATCCGGTTTCTCCCATCGGTGGAGCGGGGCACCACCTCGACTTCCACCGGTCCCCCCTGACGCAGCACCCGGTAGCGCGTGGGGATTCCCTCGCGGCCCGACAGAATCTCTCCGAGGTCTTCGCCGTGCGGCGTCTCATCGCCGATGGCCAGCAGCTGATCGCCGGGGCGCAATCCGGCAGCGTCCCCCGGGCCCCGGGCCTCGACGCGCGCCGCTTCGAGCCGCTCCCCGTGCGCCAGCCAGACGACGCCATCCTCCGCCCGCAACGTCGCGACGCGCTGCATCAGGCTCAGGGTGCCCAGATAGGCAAGGAAGGCCGCCGGCAGCAGGCAGGCAAAGCGCCGTCCGCGGCTCAAAACGTCACCCCCACGCCGCCGCTGAACCGGTGGATCTTCCCGGGACCTTCAGAACCCGGCAACGCCGCCTCCTGAGGATGGGCCTCACGAGCCACACCCTGGTAGCCGAAAAGAACCCGCCAGGAGCCGGCCCCACGGTCGGAAATCATCGGAATAGGCTGAAACACGACCAGATTGACCTGCGAGGAGACTTCCGCCCCGGCAGCCTCGGAGCCATCGAGCTTCGTGTAGTCGAGATGAAGGCGCGTGTCGGTCTTCAGAACGCTGGCGCTCGCCCGCAGGGTCAGATAGCGGGCGCTTCCCTCCCTAAGGGACTGGACCGGCGCTTCGCCCAGCAGGCTGCCGACCCGGCCCACGACCTTCCCTCCATCCGACTCGAGGGTCCCGCGCACGCCGTGAAGCTCCTTGCTGACGGAAACGCCAATCTCCTGGGTCCAAGAGCCGGGATCGGCAAGCAGGGCCGAGGGGAAGGTCTGAGTCGCCGGGTCGCCCGCGCCCGTCGGCATCTCGGCTACCAGGGCGTTGCGATGCACGTGGCCGCCCACGACCCAGGCTCCCTCGAACCTCCGCGAGGCCTCGGCATGGTAGCCCAGCGCCGAACCGGGGAGGTCGCTCCCTGCCTGCGCCGGTTCCTCCGGGCCCCCCCCGGCGCCGCGCACCAGGATCCATCCCTGCACGAGGGAAGAGTCGCTCTCGCGACGCGCGCCGACGCGCGGAACCAGCAGCACCGATCTCCCCCAGGCCTCGGAGGCATGCGTCTCCAGTCCAAGGAGGAGCTGAACCGAGCCGGCAACCTTCCAGGCGTCCTCACCCGAAAACGACAGCGACCAACCTCTCTCTCCCGCCTCGATGACGCCGGCCTGGATCGGGGCGATTGCCCACCCTTCGTCTCTCATCTCATAGCGGTAGATCCGGGTCCTGGCGGCCACCGAGATACGATGGTCGCGGGGCAAGGAGGCCTGGTAGTCGGCTGCCGCGCTCCAGCGCCAGTCAGTCAGATCCCCCGCGTCCGGCGCCGGGACCGGGTTGGTCGAAAGCTGCGGCATCCGGGCCTGGGCGCGCACCATGTCGGTTCCGACTCCCCATCGGTGAGCCTCGTTGACCTTGCGCGTGTAATTCGCGGCATAACCCAGAGTGCGTACCTCCTGGTCAGCCGGAGCAATCTCTCCGGGAAAACCTTCGGCGCGGTATCGATCCCGATCGAAGCGGGCCTGGACGTCGATCGAATCGGCGGGGGTGAGGCGGTAGTTCATTGCGAGCTTGACCCGGTTGGAGCCTTGATCGGTCTCGCTCCCCGACTGCGCGGCGAGCCTGCCGTCGGTGGAAAGGGTCCGGGCCATTCCTTGCAGCTCCCAGCTCCCTCTTCCCTGCAGCTCTCCCACGAACTGGAGCTCCGTGCTGCGGCCGGTCGATTCGGGTGCCTGCGCTCCGGTTCCCAGCGCCGCCAGTGTCGAGGTGTACCACTGATTGACGTCGCCGCGCACCGGTAGTCGGTGTCCGTTGTCAGCGGTGACAGGAAAACCGGGATCTCGGGGGGACGCCGCGGTCGGCGCGGACGGGGTCTCGGCAATCCGAACGGGGACCGCGTCCTCCTCTTTCAAGACATCCGCCGTCGGAAGCTGGAGGACCCAGTCCATTTTCCCGGCCGCCGGGCCCGGCACTCCCGCACCGGCTTCAGAAACCAGTCGGATCGACAGCAGGGAGAGAAGGGCGGAGTTAACACGGGCGAGATGGAAGCGATATCCCGGCTTGCTGAGCGCCAGCATGTAGCTCCCCGCCGGCAGCGCCGCAAGGGTAAAGCGCCCTTTGGAATCGGTATGCAGCACGGCCGCCGGCCCGTCCGATTCCCCGACAGGAAAAACCAGGACTTCCACCCCCGGCACCCCGTGGCCCACCAGATCCAGGACCGCCGTCGCCGGCTCAAGGAGCAAATCGGAAGGTGCAGCCGCCGCCTGAATGAGATGTGGGAAGGACACGACGAGGAGGAGAAGCAAGATCGGGTTGCGACAGCCTTTTCGCAGGGTGGGACCTCTCGAGCGTGTGACGGGCGGATCGAAAGGTTTCAGCCATCCAGACGCGGCGTTACCTTAATCGAATCAGCAAGCTATGTCAAACAAGACGAACCCGGAAGGGGCTCAGAAAACGGTCAGAATCTCAAGGCGGTACCGGACCCTTTCCCAACCTTCGCGGGAGGGTGATTCGGCGGCGGATTCGAGCTCGATCGAAACCGGCAACCCCGAGGTGAAGAGGTAGTTTCCCTGATGGACCACCGGGTGGGACAGCTTGCCATCCGGCAGCAGGGTGGAGACTTCACCCCCCACCTCGACCCCGGCACTGAGGGTCCGGCCCGATAGAAACCTGGGGATAACCTTGATTTCCAGCTGTTCCTGGCGCGCCCGCTTCGTCTCTCCGGTCCCGGGAAGGGGGACGATTCGGTCGAAAGTCGCCGACGCGCCGGCCCCCGGCAGGGCCAGCAGCCGGTGATCGGCCAGCACCGTCTCTCCGGCCTCGCTCACCTCATAGAGGAGACAGGAGACCTGCACCGGAGCGGCGTTTTCCTGGGCTTCCGAGAGGTCCGGGATGGACCAGCGGATATTGAGGGTGGCCTTGAGTCCCGTGACGGGAGACTCGTACACGGTCGCCAGCTGGGAGGCGCCAGGACCGATCTCGAGCGCCAGCTCGCGCGTAATCTCGTCGCGGGGCAGCGGACCGCCTCCCGAGAGCGCCAACACGCGAACCTTTGACTTGAGGAGCAGCGTGAGTCCTGCGGCGCCCAGGTCGACCACCCTCAGCTCCGCTTTCAACCCGAGCTTCTCGACGACGCGCCGCGTGGCATCGGCACGCCCTTCGAGCGTGATCTCGCGGCTCAGAAGCGCCCCCTTGCCGACGAACAGGCGCGCCTGATCCTCCGCCAGCGTGCGCGTTCCGTCCGCGCCGACGCGCAGGGTGTCGACGCGCAACTCGACCGGCGAGATGGGAAGAGGAGAAGGAGGAGCCTCGGCGCGCGGCGCGCCGGGGAGCAGCATCGCGAGAGGCAGGAAGAGGAGCCGTCGCCACGAGGCGGTCACGAGCGGGATTCTCCCTATCCGCGGGCTCGCGGTCAACCGCCATGGCTTTTGTTGAATTCTGGATCGCCATCCTCTATAGTCGGCCGCGGATCGACGCGCCGCGTGCGATCGGAGGAGCCATCGTGAGCATCGAGCTCGAAACCGTGCGCCACATTGCCCGTCTGGCCAACCTCGAGCTGTCCGACGAGGAGCTGCGCGTGATGGCCCGCGAGCTGAGCGCGATCCTCGGTTACATCGACAAGCTGAACGAGCTGGATACGGCGCGGATCGAACCCACCTCCCACGTCACCCGGATGGAACGGGCATTTCGGGAGGACCGCGTCCTCCCCTCCCTGGAGGTCGAGCGCGCTCTCGCCAATGCCCCGGAGACGAAGGACGGACACTTCACCGTCCCCAAAGTCATCGGCTGATCGTCGCCCCGGCGAGACGGCGCCTTCAATCCCATGTCGGATCTCCACCGCCACACCGCAGACCGGATTCTCGGGCTCATCCGCTCGCGCGAGATCTCGGCGGTCGAGGCGGTCTCCGCCTGCCTGGATCGCATCGAGCGGCTCGATGGGCGCCTCGGGGCCTTCCGCCTCGTCCTGAAGGACGACGCGATGGCGCGCGCGCGCGCCATCGACGTCCGCTTGGCACGCGGCGAGGATGCGGGGCCGCTGGCGGGGCTTCCGGTCGCGGTCAAGGACGTGCTCACCCTGCGGGATCACCCCACGACCTGCGGATCGAGGATCCTCGAGAACTTCGTCTCTCCGTACGACGCCACGGCCATCGAGCGGTTGCACGACGCGGGGGCCGTCATCGTGGGCAAGACCAACATGGACGAGTTCGCGATGGGCTCCTCCACGGAGAACTCCGCCTACGAGAAAACGCGCAACCCGTGGGATCCCGACAGGGTCCCCGGCGGGTCGAGCGGCGGCTCGGCGGCGGCGGTGGCCGCGGAGATGGTGCCCATCTCCCTGGGGACGGACACCGGAGGGTCGATCCGGCAGCCGGCGGCCTTCTGCGGCGTCGCCGGTCTCAAGAGCACTTACGGCCGCGTGTCGCGCTACGGGCTGGTGGCTTTCGCCTCGTCGCTGGATCAGATAGGTCCCTTCGCCCGCTCGGTGGCCGATCTCGGCCTGGCGCTGCGCGCTATCGCCGGCCGTGATCCGCGCGATTCCACTTCCGCCTCGGTCGAGGTCCCCGACTTCACGAGTGAATCCGGCTCCCCGTTGAAATCGCTGCGCCTCGGAATCCCGCGGGAGTACTTCCCGACGGGGCTCGACCCGGAGATTGCGGGGGCGGTGCGCGCCGCGCTGCGGCGGGCGGAAGAGCTGGGCGCCCGGGTGGAGGAGGTGTCCCTGCCCCACACCGACTACGCCATCCCGACCTACTACATCATCGCCACCGCGGAGGCCTCCTCGAACCTGGCTCGCTATGACGGGGCACGCTACGGCTTCCGCTCTCCGGACGCGGGCGATCTGGCCTCCATGTACCGGCACAGCCGCAACGCCGGGTTCGGAAAGGAAGTGAAGCGACGCATCATGCTGGGCACCTACGTCCTGAGCTCCGGCTATTACGACGCTTATTACCTCAAGGCGCAAAAGGTCCGCACCCTGCTGCGACAGGATTTCGAGAGGGCTTTCGAGAAGGTGGATTTGATCGCCACGCCGACGACCCCTTCCACCGCCTTCCGCTTCGGCGACAAGACCGACGATCCGCTGCAGATGTACCTCTCGGACATCTTCACCGCCACGATCAACCTGGCGGGACTTCCCGCTCTCTCCCTCCCCTGCGGCCTGTCGCGCGAAGGGCTGCCGATCGGATTGCAGCTCATCGGTCCCGCCTTCGGTGAGCAGCCTCTGCTGCGCGCCGGCGCGGCTCTCGAAGAGACGCTGGGCTTCCGGGACCGGCACCGGCCGGCCGGATGGGACGCCTGAAGCGGGGATGCTGCACCGCACTCTCCTGGTCGTGCTCGCACTGATGATCTTATCTCCCGCTCCTCCCCGGGAAGAGGCGACCGCTCCGGCCGCGACGCAGCCCACCGCCGGCGGTCCCTCCCTGCAGCTGCCCGAGAGCCTGCGCACTTTCGAGGTCAGCCCCGAGATACGCATCTACCTCAGCGTCGAGAACTCGCTGTTCCTCGAGGTCCTGCGGCCGAGCGGGGAGACCGACGAGTCGGTGGCCCGCAAGGTGCTGCGCGACCCGGCGCGCTGGGAGGCCCTCAAGGCGTTCAACCCGGAGCCCGCCGCCCCCGGCAAGCGCTACGTAATGATCCCTTACGAGGACCTGCAGGACAGCTACAAGCTGCTGACGATGGTGCGGCTGTTCCCCGAGGATCGTCTGGAAGGCGACTTCTGGCTGCATCCCGTCGGCAAGGGGCGCATCCCGACGGCCGCGGAGAGCCTCTGGCACATCGCCCTCTGGCTGACCGGCGACGGGAAGAACTTCGAGGCGATCGCCGAGATGAACGACCTGAAGGACCTGACCCCCGTCGCCGGAGAGGTCCTGCGCATCCATGTCTCGCTGCTGCTCCCCTTCCTCACGGCGCCGCCGCCCCTGGAGGTGGGCGACCTGCGCTTCGGCCGGGACGATCAGGGCGACTACGCCGCCTACCGCCTCAAGAAAGGCGAGGCGATCTACTCGGCGGTCGTCGTCCGCTTCACCGGGCTGCTGGACCCCGACGACGTGAACCAGGCGGCCAGCCGCGTGGCGCTGCGCAGCGGCATCGACGACGTGCGCACCATGGCGGTCGGGGCCGAGGTCAAGATTCCGCGTGACATGGTGCTCCCCGAGTTCCTCCCCCCCGCGGATCCCCGGCGGATCGAGCTCGAGCTGAGCCGGCGCGAGGTCGAGCGCTTCAAGAACCAGGCGGTCAGCCGCCACCTCGAGGGAGTGACGGTGATCCTCGATTCCGGCCATGGTGGGCGCGACATCGGCGCGGCGCGCAACGGTGTCTGGGAGAGCGACTATGTCTACGACGTGATGTGCCGGGTGAAGGCGCGGCTGGAGAAGACCACGGCGGCGCAGGTGCTCGTGACGATCAAGGACGCCCAGTACGGCTACCGCATCTTCGAGACGCGCAAGATCCCGCTCAACCAGAACGAATCGATCCTCACCACGCCACCGTTGAAGCTGGATTCCTCGGCCCCCAACGAGGTGGGGGTGAACCTGCGCTGGTACCTGGCGAATTCCTACTTCCGCAGCCTGGCGCGCAAGGGGGTGGACGCCGACAAGGTGGTGTTCGCGTCGATCCACGCCGACTCGCTGCATCCCAGCCTGCGCGGCTCGATGATCTACGTGCCCGGCGAGGGGTACCGCGGCCACACCTACGGCTTTCGCGGCGCGGTCTACCACGCCCGCAAGGAGGTGCGCGAGCAGCCCTTCGTCTCCTTCACGCGCGAGCAGCGGCAGCGCTCCGAGGGATTGTCGCGCGAGTTCTCCACCAACCTGCTGCGCGCGCTCAAACAGCGGGGCGTGCGCATCCACCCCTACGAGCCGGTGCGCGACCGGATCATCCGCCGCACCCGTCCCTGGGTCCCGGCGGTGCTGCGCTGCAACCAGGTCTCGGTCCAGATCCTTCTCGAGGTGTGCAACATCAACAATCCCGAAGACGCGCGGCTGCTCACCGATCCGCAGTTCCGGCAGAAGATCGCGGACGCCTTCGTGGATGCGCTGCTGGCCTATTACGCTTAGTGTTGCGTATCAGAAATCACGTTGACACCGAATCCGCCGAGCCGCCCGGATTGCAAGGCGCCGCGGCCTATGGGCCGCTCCACCGATGAAGCGCCGCATACCTGGGTGGTTATGCCAGCGAGACGCAACGCCGCAAGCCGGGATCGACAGCATGGCGCTGTCGCTCTTAATGGACGACGGCCGAATGTAACGGGATTTGGGATACGCGACACCTAAGCTTCGGGAAGGATGCGCTCGCGCACGAGCCGGATCGGGATCGATCCGTCCTGCAGGAGCCGGTGGTGGA
>DASTZC010000217.1 GCA_035764505.1 Candidatus Polarisedimenticolia bacterium | reverse complement strand
CACCAGGGCCACAATACCGGCCAGCAGGCCGACCGCGAAGAGCACGGCGCCCATCACGCCGAAGAACAGCATCGGCTTCCGCCCGAACCGGAGCTGGAACCACACCGACAGCAGGTCGAGTACGCCGACCGGGATCCGGCGCCAGGTGAACTTCGAGGTGCCGGCCCGGCGAGGGTAAAGTGGTACCGGCCTGGAGGTGAGGCGCCAGCCATCGGCCACCGCAATGACCACCATGTAGCGGTGCCAGTCCGGCCGCAGCGGCACGCTGCGCATGATCTCCTGGCGCCAGGCTTTCACCGAATTCAGGTCCTGGACCTGGACTCCGAACAACACTCGGCACAGGGCGTTGTAGATCCCGCTCACGAAGGCCTTTTCGTACTTCCCCTGTTTGGTGCCGGTGACGATGTCGGCCTGACCGTCGAGGATCGGGCGCACCAGGGCGGGAATGTCTTCGGGGAGATACTGGAGGTCCGCGGGATAGAACACCGACACTTCGCCCGAGGAGGCGTCGCCCGCGCTGCGCAGGGCATCGGCGATGCCCCGCTGGCGCCGATGGGTCACCACCTTGAGGAACCGGTGTTCCCCGGCGAGCCGGGCCAGTATGTCGGCGGTGCCGTCGCGGGAGCCGTCGTCGACCACGACGACCTCGAACGAGAAGCCTGCCGCGCCAAGCGCCTCGCCGCAGAGCCGGACGAATTCAGGGAGGTTCTCCGCCTCGTCCTTGGCCGGGACGAGCACGCTCACATCGACCCGCCCGCTCATACCCGCTTGCGCATCCGGGCGGGAAGAATGCCGAGCTGGTCGCGATACTTGGCGACGGTGCGGCGGGCGATCTGGATGCCCTGCTCCTGGAACAGATGCACGATCTGCTGGTCGGTGAGCGGCTTGGCCGGATCCTCCTCCTGAACCATCTTCTGGAGCTTGGCGCGGATGGACCGCGCGCTGGCATCTTCGCCGGAGGCAGTGGTCAGGGCGCTGGAGAAGAAGAACTTGAGCGGCAGTACGCCGCGCGGCGTCTGCACGTACTTCTCGTTGGTCACCCGGCTGACCGTGGATTCGTGCATGCTGATTACTTCCGCGACCTCGCGGAGGGTGAGCGGCTTGAGGTACTCGACGCCCTTCTCGAAGAAGGCCCGCTGCCGGTCCACGATGAAGTTCATGACCTTGAGCATGGTCTGGCGGCGCTGTTCGATGGCCTGGATCATCCAGTTGGCGCTGTTCAGCTTGTTGGCGATGAACTCGCGGTTCTCCTGGGTGAGCTTCTTCTTGTCCCGGGCGATGTCCTGGTAGGACCGGCTCAGCCGCAGCCGCGGCACCCCGCTGTCGTTGAGGCTGATGTGGTACTTCCCGTCGACCTTGTCGACGATGAGGTCGGGGATGATGTAGCCGTCGCTGCGGTTGGTGTGCTTGAGCCCCGGCTTGGGGTCGAACCGGGACAGCGTGTCGCCGGCGGCCTGCACCTTGGAGGGTTCGACCCCGAAGCGCTTGGCCAGCTCGTTCCAGCGGTGGGCGATCAGGTCGTTGAACGCCTCCGACACCAGCCGGTAGGCGAGAGTGTCGGTTTCTCCCGCCTCGCGCAGCTGGAGCGTGAGGCACTCCTGCAGGTTGCGGGCTCCGATGCCGGGCGGATCCAGCTTTTGAATCACGGCCAGCATCTGCTCCAGCTCGGCCAAGGTGAAGTACGGGACGCCGGGGATGTCTCCGCGGGGCTTGGGAACCGGCGCCTCGGCGGTCTTCGACTCGGCCGGCGCCGCCGGCGCGTCGGGGGAGGATTGCCCCTCGGGAAGCCCGATCCAGGTAGGGCCCGGCGCCAGCTCCGCGGGGGCCGGTGCGTCCTCCTCGGCTTCATCCTCGTCCGACTCGCCGGTGGGAGCGTCGCCCGCCCCGGCGGCGTGGCTCTCGAGGAGGAGATTGACCGAGTCGAGGATCTCCTCCAGCGGGGCGATCAGGTAGCCCTCGTCGCTGATATTGCCGAGGAATTCCTCGCTCAGGAGCCGCAGCCGGGGCGAGAGCTCCTGCATCTGGAGCTGCTCACGCAAGTGGTCGATCAGATCCTTGGTCTGCACCGAGACCGGCTCGACGTATTCCTGCTCTTCATACTGTTGCCGCATGCCGCCGGCATCGAATCCGTTGAGGAGGATCTCCTCCCAGTCGATTTCCTCTTCCTTTTCGGCCTTTTCCTTCTCCTTCTCTTTTTCCTTCTCGGCGGATTCCTTGCCCTCTTCCTCCTCCTCCGGCTCCAGGAGCTCGAGGAACGGGTTGACCAGCAGCTCCTGTTTCAGGTGCTGCTGCAGATCCATCATGGGCATGTACAGCATGTCCATGGCCTGGTAGAGCCGCGGGTTGATCCGCAGCTCCTGCCGCAGCCCGGTCTGCTGTGAGAGCCCGGTCTTCACGTGCCAGTCTCCATGCGGCTCCTGAGGCGGGCCGTCATCGTGGGCCCGAGATAAAGCTCGGCGACCTGGTCGTTGTATACCAGCTCCTGGACCGAGCCGGCGGCCCGGACCTCCCCCTCGTACATGATGTAGGCGCGATCGACGATCTCGAACATGTGCTCCACGCTGTGATCGGTGATGAGCACCCCGATACCCCGGTGGCGCAGGCCCGCCACGATCGTCTGGATGTCGTGCACCGCAATCGGATCGACCCCTGCGAACGGCTCGTCCAGCAGCATGAATTTGGGCTCGGTGACCAGGGCCCGGGTGATCTCCAGCCGTCGCCGCTCGCCGCCCGACAGGGAGTAGGCGTAGTTGGAACGGAGGTGTTTGATCGACAGCTCGTCCAGCAGTCGCTCGAGCCGCTCGCGGCGTTCCGGCCGGGACAGGGGCAGGGTCTCGAGGATCGCCATGACGTTCTGCTCCACCGTCATTCGGCGAAATACCGAGGGCTCCTGGGCAAGGTAACCGATGCCCGACCGGGCCCGCCGGTACATAGGCATGCCGGTCAGATCCTTCCCGTCGAGCGTGATGGTGCCGGCGTCGGGCCGAATCAACCCGGTGATCAGGTAGAACGTCGTCGTCTTCCCCGCTCCGTTGGGGCCGAGCAGCCCGACGATCTCGCCCTGGGCGACATCCACGGCCACGTCGTTCACCACCATCCGCCGCTTGAACGATTTGCGGAGACCGGTGGCCGTCAGCCGGCTGGCGCCGTTGCCGTTCCCGATCACCGAAGGACCCTCGGCCTGGACGGCTTGATGCCGACAGTATCAGGGCGAAGGGTGTCGACCTTCCCGGCCTTGGGCTGGAGCTGCAACCCGTCCACCTGCCCAGTCATGTCGACCTTCTCCACCTTGATCGAGTCACCCGCCTGCATGGTCAGGAGAATTCGCAGGGCCCGGGCGTAGTTGATCGAGGGCCGGCCCCCGGGGTTTCCCGCCCCTCCCATCCCATAGAACGAGGAGGCG
>DASTZC010000216.1 GCA_035764505.1 Candidatus Polarisedimenticolia bacterium | reverse complement strand
CTTGCGTACCGCTTTGGGTACGCGGCGCTTCGACGCGCCTTGCGATCCGGGCGGCTCGACGGCCTCGGTGTTAACTCGATTTCCGATACGCGACACCTCGTTTCTTCGACGATCCTGACCTGCATCTCTGCTGTGATTGTCACAATGTCCAAGCTATGATGGCGTTCATGGTGGTGCGTTGCTTGTTCCCCCGTCTCATTACGCCACCCGAAAATGGAGATGTTTCTGTAGAAGGAAGTAACCAGACTACATCGTTGCAACAAATGGAGAATTGCTATGGAGAATCAGGACGCCGATCGGCCCGTGCAGAAGCACATCGCCAAACTGGTGGAAGAGGAGCACGGCCTGTACGAAAAGCCAAGCCTGTCGGACGGAGAGAAGACTCGCCTGCAGGACATCAAGGTCGAGCTCGACCAGTGCTGGGACCTGCTCCGCCAGCGGCGCGCTCTGCGCGAGTTTGGCGAGGATCCCGACAAGGCGCGTGTCCGCCCGAAGGAGATCGTCGAGAACTACGAGCAATGAAAACGGAGCATCCGGCGATCCTCTGACACTCCCGCAAGCGCCGGGGCACCGGCCCATCCATTTTTCAGACAGCCGAGCCGCTGATTACGAAAATGAACTTCCGCCTTGAGCGCCAACGCGCTCCCGGCGGTTGTCCGTGCGGGGAGCGGAACCTATCTTCAGCCCCGTCGGGTCCGAAGGCTCGGGCCCAGGGAGTCCATTGGCTGGAGGACGTTCACTATGAAGCGGACGGCAATGCTCGCGATGATCGTGCTCTCGATGATGGGCGCCATGGGCTGTGCCAGTCATCATGAGACCGTGCAGTCGGTCCAGGTCCCGCCGCGCGTCAATCTCAAAGAGCACGAGATAATCGGCGTCGTGGAATTCAGCTCGAGCTCGAAGGGAAAGCTGGGTCCGCTGGCCACCTCTCGGTTCATCGAGATGGCGCGCCGCGACCAGGGACTGGTCCGCATCGTATCGCTGGGGACCGAGGCGGAGGCGCTGCGCTCGGTGTTACGCGACCGGCTGGACGCGGAGGCGCTGCGCGTCCTGGGGGAGAAGCATGGCGTCCAGAGCATCTTCACCGGGAAGGTGACCGTGTCGGACATCAAGCCGAACGTGCAGCTCCTGACGAGCCTGCGCGGGGGCCACGTGTCGGCCCAGGTGAACGCCACGCTGGCGGTGCAGCTGATCGAGACCTCCACCGGCGCTTCCCTCTGGAGCAGCTCGGCGCAGGGCGCCAGGGAAGTGGGCCAGATCAGCGTCTCCAGCGGCAGGAACTTCTCCTTCGACTCCGACGATCCCGATCAGGCTTACGGGGATCTGGTCAACGCCCTGGCTTCGGAGACGACGCGGGATTTCCAGGTCACCTGGGAGCGTCGTTAGGACTTCGGCAGGCAAGAGCGGGTCGGAACGCCAAACACAGGCCGGCGAGCCGGGATGGATCGCCGGCCTTACTTTTGAGGCCCATTCATCAGCTCGACGTCCGGCAGCTTCCAGGATTCAGCGAAGCCTTCGGCAGGGCCGTAGAGACGAAACATCAGGAAGAAATCCTCATCGGTCGGGATCCAGTTCGTCTCCTTGCCGGCCGGCGGCCGTGGTCCGAAATAGAGGTCCACGCTGCCATCGGCGTTCATTTTCATCCGCGGCTTGTCGTAAGAGGACAGTCCCGCCCTTATGGGATTGGGAATCATCGACTTGGTCTTCAGGCTGTAAGCGATGACCGACCAGAAATCGCGCACCGGGACGTCGGCCGGCACTTGAAGCCGGTAGCTCTTCTGCCCCGAGAGCGGCTTCCCGGTGCTGTCGCGAACAGCCGTCAGGTAGGCACTGGCCGCTCCGAGCTTCTTGGGGAGCCAGGTCCCCAGGAAAGCGAAGCCGCCCGCCCGCTCGTCCACCCGCAGTATCCCGTTCTGTACGAAGGTGAAGCCCTCCTTTTGAGTCAGGTTCAACCCGCCCCACTGCCGGTCCGGCCAGACTTGCAGCTGTCCTTTGCCCATCGTAATGAAGTAGTCCTGCATCGCGGCATAGGCCTCGCGCGCCGCCTGATCGAAACCCCGCGCCGTCTCCCCCGTGGGGTCGAAGGGCTTTCCCTTCTCGATGCCGATCGAGGCGAGCAGTCCTAACATCGCCGCATCTTTTTCCTGCGCCGGCTCGTCTTTCACGACCTGGGCGAGGTCGCGGAAGAAGGTGACGTCGTAGACCGGCAGCGTCTTCCAGGGCTTCGGATAGGCATCGACATAGCGCGTTTCCGGGTTGGCAGCCTGCACCAGCGGATAGACCTTGAGAGTCTTGCTGGTGACCACCGCGTCCTCGAGCTTGCCTCCCTGGGCGATGATCGGGCGCAGGGCGACGTGTACGAAATAGGTCGTTGAAGGGACGACGAGGTAGCCCTCGGGCACCTCCTGATCGTATCCCGGCGGCAGGAAGAGGTACTTGCCTCCTTGGCCTGCGTCATCACCGGTCGGTCCGACGTCGACGAGCGGAACTTCCCAGCTGTCGATGGCGCTTCCGAAGAGCACGACCTTGTCGCCGGCGGGCGGCACCTCCAGGACCACCGGTCCGCTGCGAGTATCGAGCACCGAAAAAACGTAGGGGGTGTTGTTGTTGGCGGTCAGGAGCTCGTGCCGGGGCTCCAGCGGCTTCGAAAAGTAGATGACCTGGTTGGCCTCGGCCCCGATCCCCGGCAGGCTCTTGCGAAAGGCGGCCATCGATACCGCGGGCATCCCCCAGATGGCCGCCTCGACGGCGCGTCGCTCGAAGCTGCGGCGGGCAGGGTCGGGTCCCGCCGGTGGAGGGGGTGCTTTGCGAGGAGGCTTGGCGGCGGGAGCCGCCTGGAGCATGGCGGTCGCCGCGCACGCCACGACGGCCGCCGCGACCAGAAGCCGCTTCATGGCCTGCCGAAGCGCTGGGCGGCGCGCTTGCGCGCCTTGGCCGCCTCGACCTCGCGGTCCCTGGGAGGCGCACTCGTTATGAGGTTGTCGAGCAGCTTGCGCGCCGCGCGCGCCACTTCGTCCACGGCGCGCTCGAAAGCCGGCTCGTTGGCCTGCGAGGGGCGCGTGAAGCCGCTGATCTTGCGGACGAACTGGAGCGACGCCGCATGCACCTCCTCGTCGGTCGTCGGCGGAGCGAAGTTGTAAAGAGTCCGGATGTTCCTGCACATGATCTCACCTCGAAAGTCGCCTGCTTCTTCGCGCATTCTGAGTCGATCGTATTACGCGCCATGCACGTAGCTGCCGTCAACTGGAGGCGCCCCGCGATGTCGTGGGAGGGCAAAGGAAGACCTTCGGCTAGGAGACGCGCTTCTCGTACTCCACCGCCAGGGCCCCGATGACGACCATCGTGGTGTGAAGCTCGAAGCCCTGCTTCACGTAGTCCCCGAGCAGCCGGCGCTGGCGCGGGTAGCTGCCCCACGAGCCGTCCTGATTCTGGCTCTCCAGCAGGTAGGTGACCGCTTCCCGGGAAGCCGGTCCGTCATCCATCATCAGATAGTGCTCGCACTCGAGCAGCTCGGCGACGAGATCGGGGTCCTTCCTGGCAAGGTACCGGCGCAGCAGCCGATCGAGGGTGTTGCGCAGGTAGCTCCTTTCCGATCCGTCGAAGGGATTCACATCGCGTTTGTCGCCGTACTCGAAGGGGGCATAGATCTCGTGCGTCAGCTCGTAGACCTGGGGGTCGGACATGACGGCGGGATTCTCGCGGTGCGCGATCACTCCCTCGTTGCGCGCTTCCTCCAGCGGAAAGGGCTCGGAAAGACCGAAGTCCCGGTAGTACCAGTGGAAGACCTCCCGCTGATGCGGACCGCGCTCCCGCATGTGCGCGTCGAGGCGGTCGTGGATTTTGGCAATCTCGGCGCGGTACATCGAGATGTCGAGGCCGAGACGCTCCATCAGCAAGGCGGCGCGCAGGTAGGAAGTGGCGTCCTGCTTGAACCACTCGTCACGGATGGTGAGCATGTCGTGATAGGCCGGCTCGTAGGTCACCTTCACGACCTCGCGGATTCGAGCCATGAGGACTTCGCGCTCTCGAGGCGGAGCCACTTTCCAGAGCTCGTAGTAGGCGTCGAGCAGCTCGACCAGCTTTTTCTTTCCCTTGATGCCGTGCGCCCGCAGCTCCGCGGGATCGACATGCAGCGTATCCAGCCAGCTCCGGGCGCGTTGGACCGATTCACGGTAGGCCGCGAGCGACGGGAGCGGCGGGCCTTGGCCCACCGGATCGGAAGGAGTGCCCGGCGTGACGCCGGAGGTCGACGGGCTCTCCGAAGGAGCGCTGCAAGCCCACTGGCAGGCGGCGAGAGAGCCCAGGGCGACCAGGAGGATCGCCGCCCGGGACCTGCGCGCCGAAGCTCTTCCGACGTGGGGAATCATCGGGCCAGCACGGAAGCGTTGCGCAGCCGCCAGGTGGCTTCTTCGGCGAGCTTCGGCTCGTCCCACTTCTGGCTGCCCTGCCATGAGCCGACGATGACTCCGTTGGGGGCCACCACATAGGTCCTTGGGAGACGGTAGGCGATGTCGAGCATCTGCGTGAGCTCCCCTGTCGGTGTGCGGAAGGTGGGGAGCTGCAGGCCGAGCTTCCTGGCGAAGCTCTCGATGCGAGGACCGGACTGGGCATCTTCCACCGAAATCATGATCAGCCGGCCGGTGCCCGATTTTTCCAGGCTCTGACCGAACTTCAGGAGCTGCGGGAGCTCGCCGACGCAAGGGGCACACCACGTGGCCCAGAAATGGACGATGGCCGGCCGGTCCAGCTTCGAGGCCAGCGAGACCTTGGTGCCGTTGGCCGCGAGCATGTCCAGCGCGAGGCGCGAGCCGGGACTCTCCGGAGCCTGCTTGCACACGCCCGAAGAAGCCTTCCCTGCCTGGGAGAGGGCCGTTTCCATCGCGGCGGGGAAATTGTCGGGGTGCGCGTAGAGCCAGGTCTGGACGACCGTTCCGTCGGGGGTGATGAAGAAGGTCGTGGGCGTCGAGATGTTGCGATACAGCTCGGTAATCGAGCCGTCAGGGTCTTCCAGGACCGGCCAGGTGATCTGCTCCTGCTTGATGTAGCGGCGGGTTATCTCGCGATGGGAAGCCTGGCCCGGCTGATCGGGCTTGATGCGCGTGACCGACAGGATGTCGATGCGGTTCGGGTTCTTCTTCAGCCAGGAGACGAGAAGCGGTATCTCCACCTGGCAGTGCGTGCAGGTCGACGACCAGAACATCAGGAGCAGCGGCCGTGGGTGTGCGGGCTTGCCGGTGAAATGGAAGGGCTCGCCCGAATCGAACTTCTTCGCCTGAAACTCGGGGGCGCACCAGCCCACCATCTCCCTCGCGGGGAAATAAGGGGCCATCTGCTTGATCTCGGGGACCTGGGTTCCCGAGGCCATCTTGCGCATCACTTCTTCGGCGCTGATGACCCCGCCGGTGGGAAGGGCAAGCTTCTGCTCCAGGGCCTTTATCCTGGAGGCCACCAGGCCCCCGTCGGCGCGAAACAGCGCCACATCCGGGATGTCCATGGTGTTCAGAGCCTTCGATAGAACGAAATCCTGGTCGATCAAGAGAGGTAGATCGCGCGGCAGCTGGAGCATCGTGGCGGCCTCGAGGACCTCCTCGTCGCGCTGGTTGCCGCCGCGGCCGGCCACCGGGTAGACGTCGAAGGCGGGCAGCTGGCTCTTGAAGAAGCGCGTCATGGAGCCGAGCAGACGCTCCGAGGGACGGTATCCCGGAGTCCAGAAGATCAGGGCGACCGGCCGGCCGTGTCCCAGCCGGGACTGCAGGTCGAAAGCCTCCATCTTGGCGCCCTTTTCGATGCGGCTCAGCGGACCCGCCAACCTGTACGGTCCTGCGCCGGGAGCGGGTCCCGGCGTCGCCGCGCTCGCCTCCGGAAAGAAGAGGCTTCCCGCTCCGACTCGCTCTTCGGGTAGGAGGGCGGAGTCGGGGCCCGCGGGCACCAGCGGTCCGCCCTGCTCCTCGATGCGGTGGCGCTCGATCGCGGCCCGCTTCTTGACGTGAACCCGATAAGCCCGCTGCACGCCGATGGTCGCGGCGAGGAGCCCCAGGAAGACACAGGCGGTGACACGCAGCGGCCGCGGCCATCCCATGAGATCCGACAGGGTGTCGCGCAGCAACGACCCGGGCGACCTTCGCGCCGCCAGCGCCGTCAGGATGGGAATCGTCAGGTTGATGCCGTACAGGCTGGCGCAGTACAGGCAGATGAATCCGATGTGCGTAGAGGACAAATAGAACAGGAATGCCGAGTAGAGGACGGTGAGCATGCCGATCGAGAACGCATAGGCGAGCAGGCGCGGGGTGCGGCGCGCTTTCCAGAGAAGCAGGAGCACGAGCAGGTAGGTCGGGATGGCGAAGGCGGCGATCGGGACGCCGAGCAGCTCGGAGAAGCGGCTCGTGTTCACCGTGTCGCAGTTGATGGTCTCGGTTTCCGGGCAGTTGGAGAGGACCGCGGTGGCATCGCCATAGACTCGATTCTCATGGTGCTGCGTCAGCAGGATCGAGACCACGATCCCGGTCGTGACGAGAGCGCCCAGGATGAGCCGAATCCAACGAGCCGAGCCGGTGTTATATCCAGTTTGCATGGGTTCTGAAAGGGTCCAGGGAATGCTTTTATAAGCCAGCTTGGGCGATTTGGCAAAAAACTGGCCGTCGGAGCGCCGGAGGCCCATCCCGGCAAACCGGCTGAAGATGGGCAATCCGGGCCGACGGGGCGCGGCTCCGGCTATGCTGACAGGCGGCACTCCGGACCAGGGGCTTGCATGCATCGTTGGCTCTCTTCATGAAAACCATGATGCTCGCGGTCGGATTGGGGCTGCTGGCGGCCGTTTCGCCGATTCTTGCCCAGGAATCGGGCAGCGTCCTGGTGCGCGTCCGCAACGGCGTCGCGCCCATCCCCTCCGCGGACGTCCACTCGGACGACGTCACCGTGCGATCCGACGAGCGCGGCGAGGCGCGCCTCACCCTGCCGGCGGGCGAGCATGAGGTCACGGTCATCCGCGCCGGCTTCGAATCGGCCACCGTCAAGGCAACGGTGAAGCCCGGCGAGGAGACGGTGATGGTCGTGCAGCTCCGCGAGCAGCGCCTCGAGGACACCGTCACGGTCGTCTCGTCCAGCCGCGGCGCCACCCTCGTCGCGGACGAGCCGATCCGCATCGAGGCCGTTCCCCAGGAGGAGATCGAGGAGAACCAGAGCCTGGCGCCGGGAAACCTGTCGACCCTGCTCACAGAGCTGGGCGGCGTGCGGGTGCAGATGACCGTTCCTTCGCTCGGCGGCTCCGAGCTGCGTCTCCAGGGACTGCCGGGGCGCTACACGCAGGTGCTGCACGACGACCTCCCCCTCTACGGCGACACTCCCGACGCCTTCACCCTCATGCAGGCGCCGCCGCTGGACCTGGCGCGCGTCGAGCTGATCAAGGGAACCGCCTCCGCCCTGTACGGCGGCTCGGCCATCGGCGGCGTGATGAACCTGGTGTCGCGCCGTCCCGGGAGCGAGTCGGCGGGTCTCATCAGCCAGAGCTCGCAGCGCGCCACCGACGCGCTCGGCTTCTTCGCCTCGCCGGCGAGCGGCCGCTGGGGCTTCACCCTCCTCGGCTCGGCACACCGGCAGGAGCTGTTCGACGTGGACGGCGACGACTGGGGCGATCTGGCCGGATACCGGAGAGCGACGCTTCGGCCGCGCCTCTTCTGGGACGACGGCACAGGGGACTCGCTGCTGGCGACGATCGGCGCGATGGGTGAAGACCGCGAAGGAGGAACGGTGAAGGGGGGCGTGACTCCCGCGGGCGATTCCTTCGAGGACACGCTCGACACCCGGAGGTACGACGCGGGCACGGTGGCGCAGATCCTGACGGACCGCGGGCTGCTGGTCGGTATGCGCGGCATGCTGCAGCGGATTTCCTCCGATCGAAGCCTGGACGACGTGCCGGAGAACGAGGTCCGCGACACCGGCTTCGCCGAGGTGAGCCTGGCCGGAAGCGCGCACGCCAATACCTGGACGGTCGGCGCCGCCTGGAACGGCGAGCGGCTCGACATGCGCCAGCGCGACGACCTCGATTACCGTTATTCGACCCCCGCGCTCTTCGCCCAGGACGAAATCGGCTTTTCGGAAAAGCTCCGGGTCGCCGTCAGCGGACGGCTCGATTTCCAGAATGTCTACGGCACTTTCTTCGATCGGCGCGTTTCGGTGCTCTTCCGGCCGGGAGGCGGGATGAGCTTCCGGATCTCCACGGGCACCGGATACTCGCTGCCGATCCCGATTACCGAGCGCACGGAAGAAGTGGGTCTGAGGCGCGTGGCGCCTCTTGCCGCTCTCGATCCGGAGCGGGCGCGCAGTGCCTCGCTCGACGTGGGCTGGGGCCACGGTGCCTGGGAGCTGAACGGGACGCTCTTCGCCTCGCGTGTCGAGCACGCGCTGCAGACCGTCGACTCGACCGCGCTGCCCGGCACCGTTGAGGTTCGTAACGCTCCCGACCCGCTGCAGACGTACGGTTCGGAGCTGCTCGTCCGCTACAGCCACGGCCCGTGGCATGCCATCGGAAGCTACACCTACACGCACTCCGAGGAGTCGGATCCGGCGGGGTCGGGGCTGAGAGAGGCGCCGCTGACGCCACGGCACGCCGGGGAGCTGGCGCTGATCGTGGAGAGCGAAGCTCGCGGCCGGATCGGGGGTGAGATCTCCTACGTCGGCGCCCAGAGCCTGGAGGAAGACCCTTATCGCAGCACCAGCCAGGCTTACTGGACGATCAATATTCTCGGGGAGCTGCGCATCTCGGAGGCGCATATCTTCTTCAACGCCGAGAACCTCACTGATTTTCGCCAGACCCGCCACGATCCGTTGCTGCTGCCGGTCCAGTCGCCTGAGGGAACCTGGACCACCGACGTCTGGGCGCCCCTGGAAGGGCGGACCTTCAACGCCGGCGTCCGCCTGGATTTCTAGCCCGCGCCGTACCACGCTCCATGAGGGTCTTCCCGCGGGCGGTCGCCGAAGCGTGGCTGAGCCCATGGAACATTTCCCCCGCGCCACCCGGGTTGACGCGCCGATCCCCCTCTCGACTCAGCGCCCTGAAGCAGGCAAGATGGAGCCTCCCCAGGCTTCTCTCCCAGGGTCCCATCCTTCATGCGGAGCGGATCGAAGGCGATGCACCGCTACCACGAGTACGAGCCGCACGAGATCCTGCGGGACACCGTCAAATGCTTCTGGATCCATGAGGCCGAGTATTCCTTCGAGACGGATCAGGACATCGCTCCCGACGGCTGCGTGGAGCTGATTTTCAACTTCGGCGACCCGTACCGGCTGCGGAAGAAGCCACGTCCGATCACTCTGCCGCCCGCCATCATCGTGGGCTTTCAGGACAAGACCATCCCCCTGCTGCTCCGCGGGAAGCTGAAGGTCGTCGCCGCCCGGCTGTATGCCTGGGGCGCGCTGGCGCTGGTCCAGGACAACGTCACGACGCTCGCCAACAGCGTCACGCCCTTGAAGGGATGGGACGCGCTGATGGAGCGCTTGAGGAGCGCGGTCCTGGAAGGGAAGTTCGAGCAGGCCGTGGCCGTCCTGGAAGAGCACCTGGTCCGACAGTCCCTGGCGCGGACTTTCGATCGCCGGACCATCCAGGCGGCCGCCAAGCTCCTGCATCACACCCGGGGGCAGGTTCGGATCGCGGAGCTGGCCGATTACTGCCACATGTCGGTGCGCCAGCTGGAGCGCGGCTTCCGGCAGGGGGTCGGCGCCTCCCCCACGAGCTTCGCGCGCACCCTG
>DASTZC010000215.1 GCA_035764505.1 Candidatus Polarisedimenticolia bacterium | reverse complement strand
GGCGCGTCTCTGGGGTGCGTGGGCGGGAGTCCTCGCGGCCGCTCTGGCGGCCTTCGAGCCGAACCTGGTCGCCAATGCCTCTCTCGTGACCACCGATGTGGGCGCGGCGCTGTTCATCTTTCTCACCCTCTATTTCCTCTGGGAGTATTCGCGCGCCCCCGCGTGGGGAAAGCTCCTCGGAGCCGGGGCGTCGATGGGGTTGGCCCTGGCCAGCAAGTATTCGACCGTGATACTCCTGCCGATCGCGGCCGCCGTCATCCTCGCCTCGGTACTGTTCTGCGGCGGCGATTTCGGTCTTCCCATCCGCCGCGATCGGCGGGCGACCTCCTCGTCGCCGGCCGCGACGGTCGCGCTCGGACGGACGATCCCATTTTTCCTGGCAATCCTGGCGATCGCCGCCGTGATCCTGCCGGGGGTCTACTTCTTCCAGGGATACTCCACCTGGTGGGATGGCCTGCGCCGCGTCCTGGCCCACCAGGAAGGGGGACATAAGGCTTTCTTCCTGGGGGAATACTCGACCGAGGGATGGCTCCTCTATTTCCCGGTGGCGTTTGCCATCAAGACGCCCGTTCCCACGCTGCTGCTGATTGCCGCCACGCTCTCTCTGGCGCGGCGCGGAGAAAAGCTGTCGCGCCGTGAGGTCGTGTTCCTGCTCCTTCCGGTGATCCTCCTCTTCCTGGCGGCCATGCAGGGGAGGATCAACATCGGCGTGCGCCACATCCTGCCGGTCTATCCGCTGCTGTTCGTGCTCGCGGGACGTCTCGCGACGCTGCGGGTCTCCCCGGCCTGGAAGAAAGGGCTGGTGCTGGGCGGGTCGGCGGCGCTGACGGCGATCTCGTCGCTGGCGGTGGCGCCGCACCAGCTGGCCTACTTCAATGAGCTGGTCGGAGGTCCCACCGCCGGGCCGCGTTACCTGAGTGATTCGAACATCGACTGGGGGCAGGATCTCAAGGGGCTGAAAGCCTACATGGATCGGGAAGGGCTGCCGATGATCTACCTCGCCTACTTCGGCAACTCACCGCCGGCGGCGCTGGGAATCCGCTCCCAGTACGCTCCCGCTTTCGGACAGCTGGACCGACCCGGGATCGACGTGCTGCCCGAAGGGAGCGCGCGCGAAGTACTGGCGATCAGCGTCTGCGCGCTGCAGTCGGTCCATCTCCAGGACAAGGATCTCTACGCGTGGCTGGCGGGGCGCCGGCCGGTCGCCCGGATCGGCTATTCGATCTACGTCTACGACCTCACCGGCGATGCCGCCGCCCATCTGGGACTGGCGCGCACCTACCTGCGCGCCGGTCCGCGCGAGCTGGCGGTTCCGGAGCTGGAGAAGGTCTTGAAGATCGATCCCTCGAACTCTGAAGCCTTGCGCCTGATCGCATCGCTGCGCGCCGCAGGCTGATTCGCGCTGCGCCGTTGGGGGCTGAACCCGGACAGGGTCACCGTTGGACGCGACGGCGAAAATTCTTGAGTGCTCCAACCGGACAGGGTCACCGTTGGACGCGACGGCGAAGAGCGGCCGCGCGTCAACGGCCGACACTTGGCGAGTCTCATGGGGCGGGGGTCGGGGTTTCCTCGCTCGTCTTCAGAGCCTGCTCGAGGTTCTGCCGGTAGCCCGGCTCGCCCGGAGCCAGCTGCACGGCCCGCTGGAAAGCGGCCACCGCCTCGTCGCGGCGCGCCATCGCCAGGAGATTGGCGCCTAGGGAGTTGAGCACCGGCGCCGATTCCCCCCGCTCCTTCAGGAACCGCTGGTAGAGCTCGACCGCCTCGGGGTGCCGGCCCGCGCGATAGAGGGCGTAGCCGAGGTTCAGGACGGCGCGCGCATCGTCCGGGCGGATGGCCAGGGCGGCACGATATTCCTCGATCGCCTCCGTGAGCCTTCCCGACGCGGCGAGAATTCCCGCGAGGTTGTAGCGCGGATCGGACCAGTCGGGCGCCAGGCGCGCCGCCTCGCGATAAGCGGCTTCCGCCCTTGCATCCGAGTGCTCCTCCAGGAAGACCCCCCAGTTGAACTGCGCCTTGGGACTCGAGGGAGCGTCGCGGGAGGTCGCCAGGGCGAAGGTGCCATCGTCTTGCCAGATGCTGTTGCGTGCCACGGTCCGGGCCGAGCCGGCCAGCAGCACGAGGACGGCAGCTGCCAAGGCCGTCATCTTGCTGCGACCTCGCCATTCTCCCCACAGCGCGCCGGCCGCCACGCAGAAGCCGGCGGATGGAAGATAGAGCAGCCGCTCGCCGAAAATCGTTCCGATCAGGAAGAAGAGATTCGAAACCGGCAGGATGGCGATGAGCAGGAAGGCGATTCCCCACGACGCGGAGCGCAGCCGCGTCCAGGCCAGAGCCGCCGCGGCGACCAGTATAAAGATGAGTGCCAGGACCGCGACGACCCGCGGGTCGAGCAGGCCCGCCGCCGGACGGATCTCCGTGCCCGCATAATCGGCCGACAGTCTCAGCGGATAGACCAGCAGCTTCAAGGTGCCACCGAGAGCCACGAGCGCGGTGGACAGCGCCGCCCCCGGCGGCAGCGCCACGAGCGGATTGTCGAGCGGCCGGATGTCGCTCCTGGCCACCGCTCCCAGAACCTCGTAACGAATCCCGAGAACGAGAAGCGCCGCGAGCGCATAGAGCGCAAAGGGGGCCGCGCGGGCTCGGCGCGAGACAGCGCGCGCCGGCGGGAAGGCGATATCGGTGAGCAGGGCAATCGCGGGAAAGATCAGCGCGCCTTCCTTGGAAAGCGAAGCGGCCAGGTAGCAGCTCGCGGCGCCGAAGGCGAAGGAGGCTCCGCCCTTGCCGTGCATGATCGCGTGATGCAGCTTCAGCGCGGCCAGAAAAAAGAGGGCGGCCAGCAGCTCCGAGCGACCCACGACGGGCGCCACGGCCTCGGTATGCACGGGGTGTACCGCGAAGATCAGCCCCGCCGCCCAGGCGGCTGCCCGGCTCGTCCCGATCGAGAGGGCGATGCGGAAGACGAAGAAGCTGACGCAGCCGTGCAGGAGAAGGTTGACGAGGTGGAACCCGGACGGAGCCGCGCCGGTGAGCCGCCGGTTCAGCGCCAGGCTGAGAACGGTGAGGGGGCGGTACAGCTCCGGCACCGAATCCTGGCGCGTCGACCAGTAGCCCGAGGTGAAGATGTCCCCCAGGCGCGAAGCGTCGTTGACCAGGGCGTTGTTCGCCACCAGCGGCTTGTCATCGTTGACGAAGCCGTTTCTCAGCGTGTTGCCGTAGAGAAGAAGGGCCAGGGCGAGGAAGAGAGCGAGCGGCAGGAGAAGGGACCGCGAGAGAGGTTCGCCGCCCCCGGCGCTCCGGGATGGCGCGCGCTTTGGCTGCCCCATCCAACCTCCCGTCAATCGCGCCGCGAAGCCTATCCCACCGGCAGATCGCTATCAACTTGCCGCGTTTTCCCGCCCTGGCAGGTGTGCTAGCATCCGCCGATGCCCCAGCCTTCCGCCGCGACTTCCCGCGGGACCATCTTCGAGCTGTTGCTGCTGGCGCTGATTCTGGCGGGCTGCTTCGTCTTTCCCGTTCTCCTGATGCGCGGCAAGTCGGCGACCTTCGACGAGGTGGCGCACCTGCCGGCCGGCTATTCCTACCTCCGCACTCAATCGGTCAAGATCAATCCCCAGCACCCGCCGCTGATCAAGGAGCTGTGTGCCCTGCCGCTGCTGTTCATGGATCTGAAGCTGCCGGTGGACGAGCAGGCCCTCAGAACGGGAAACCCGTCCCTGGTCTACCAGTGGAGATTCGGAAAGCAGTTTCTCTTCTCGCAGGACGCCGATCGGATTCTCTTCTGGGGAAGGGTACCGGCGGTCCTCCTGTCGCTGGGGCTGGGGGTGCTGATCGCGTTATGGTCGCGGCGGCTCTGGGGGATTTGGGGGGCTTTGCTCGCGACCGCGCTCTACCTGCTGGACCCGACGATCACGGCGCATGCCCAGCTGGTGACCACGGACGTAGGGCTTGCCTTCTTCGCGACGCTGTTCTTGTTCGTCCTGAGAGGCTACCTCGAATCGCCGTCGCGCGCCCGGCTCGCCCTGGCTGGAGTGACGCTGGGCCTGGCCCTCGGCGCCAAGTTCTCCGCCGTGCTCCTGGTGCCGATGGTCCCCGTGCTCCTGGTCGCCGCAGCGCTCCCGCGGCGCGAGGCAGCTCCGCCCGCCAAGCAGGAGGCGGCGGCTCGTGGCGGCAAGCGCAAGGGAAACCGCTCGCCCGCGGCCGCGCCGAAGGTGAGCGCGTCGATCGACTGGCCCCGGCAGGTGCTGATTCCTTCGGCCGTGATGCTCGTGGGGGCCTTCTTCGTCGTATGGGCCCTCTATTTCTTCGCTCCCGATCCCTTCATCTATTTCAAGGGAATGGCGACGGTGAACCGGGACCACGATCCCAATTACTTTCCCTACCTGCTGGGAGAGACGCACCCGGGGCGCTGGAACTCCTATCTGCTGATCGCCTACCTCGTGAAGACCCCGCTTCCGGAGCTGCTCCTGCTGTTTGCCGCAATCTTCCTCTTCTGCGCGCGGCGCGAGGCACGCGCCCCATGGCTGGACGAAGCCTTCCTGATCCTTCCCGGACTCGGCTTCTTCCTCGGTTACTCCTTCACCGCGGACAACCTGGGGGTGCGCTACCTGATCCCCTGCTACCCCTTCTTCATGATCTTCGCGGGCCGGCTGGGAAGCTGGGCCGGGGCGGCGCGCGTCTGGGCGAAGGGAGCGCTGGCCGCGCTGCTGTTGTGGATGGCCGCCGAGTATGCGGCGATCTGGCCGGATCATCTCAGCTACTTCAACGAGATCACCGGCCTGCCGGCGCGCGGCGATCTCTGGCTGGACGATTCGAACCTCGACTGGGGACAGGGGCTGATGCAGCTGCGCGATTACCTGCGCGCCAACCCGAAGCAGGATTTCCGCCTCTGCTATTTCGGCAGCGGCGATCCTGCCTATTACGGCATCGGCGGGCGGTCCATCAGCGTGCAGAACCTCGCCGCGCCCCCCGAGCCGGGGACCTATATTCTCAGCGCCCACTGCGTCGCCCGGGCGCGCGCCGAGATGTCCCGGGCCTACGGCGAAGGGGCGCGCAACTGGCTCGCCACGACCGCGCCGAAGCAGGTGATCGGCCACGTCTTCCAGATCTACGAGATACGCTGAATCGGGAGGGGGTTAGTGTCGCGTATCGACGGCCGAAAGGTTACGTGCCGTTCAGCCGCCGGCCGTTTTCTGGACGGTCGGCTGTAAGGGCAGTATTAGTCGGCGTGAATCAGGACGGCGGTAACGTTGTCCCAGCCGCCGTGCTCGTTGGCGAGCGCCACCAGCCCGCGGCAGGCTTCCTCGAGGTTGGTTCCTTTTTCCTCGACGACCTGGAGGATCTCGGCATCCTCGGCCATCGAGCTCAATCCGTCGGAGCACAGCAGCACGAAATCGCCGCGCTGCAAGCGCGTCTCGGAGAGGTCCACCGTCAGCTCCTCGGCGCTTCCCACGGCCCGTGTCAGGATGTTGCGGGCGGGATGGCGCTCCGCCTCGGCCTTGCTCATGAACCCCTTCTCCACCTGCTCGTTGACGAAGGTATGGTCCCGGGTGAGCTGCCGGATCTGGCCGCCCCGGATCAGGTAGGCGCGCGAATCGCCGACGTGGCCGATATAACAGGCGTCGTCGTGCACCACGGCGGTGACCACGGTGGTGCCCATGCCGCGATGCTCTTCCTTGATCTGCATGTGCCGGACGATCTCGCGGTTGGCGAGCTGGATGGCCGCCTGAATCCGGTTGCCCCCCTCCGACAGGCTCTGGTCGAACTCGAAGGGCCAGGTGATCTCCGAGTCGGTGTCGGAAATCCGCATGAACTCCTGGATCGTCTGCACCGCCAGGCGCGAGGCGACCTCGCCCGCCGCGTGCCCGCCCATGCCGTCGGCGACGATGAACAGCCCACGCTCCAGGTCGATGTGGTAGGAGTCCTCGTTCCCTTTGCGCTTGCGGCCCACGTCGCTGAGGCCTGCGGCCGTCGTCTTCATCCGATCCTCGCGCGCTCCTCTCGTTCCTGGGTGAGCTCTTCGAGCTTCAGCCGGGCCGCCTGATTGGTGGGCTCCTTGGAGAGCACCGCCGTCAGCTCCGCGACCGCTTCCTTGACCTCATTTCCTTCCGCCAGCATGTAGGCCAGGTTCAGCCGCGCGACCAGGTAGTCGGGATTGTACTCGATGGCCTGGCGGAACTCCGCGATCGCGGCCGGCCGCTGCCCGAGCTCCCCATAGGCGACCCCCAGGAAGTTGTGCACGTCCGCGAAGCGCGGGTTGAACAGCACCGCCTGCTTGAGATCCTCGGCGGCCGGCTCCAGCCGCCCCGCCTGCAGCGCCTTCAGCCCGCGGCGGTAATGATAAGCGAAACTCTGGGGCCGCCGCTGGAAGGCGTCCCGCATGCGCTCGGCGGTCTCGGCCAGATCGCCGCGCGCCGCCGCCTCCTGCGCCTGGCGGAAAGGATCCTCGACCATGGCCAGGGTGATGGCGCGCACCCTCTCGAACGACTCCATCGCCTCCGCCATGCGGGCGCAGGAGAGCAGCGTGAAGGCGAGATGGACCTGGGCCTCCAGGTAGGAGGGGTGGAGCTCGACGGCGCGCCGCAGGCTGGCCACGGCTTTTTCCAGGTCTCCCAGCCGCACGTAGAGCATGCCGATGCGGAAGTGAATGTCGGGATACTCGGGGGAGTCGGCGAGCGCCGTGCCGTACGATTCGATGGCGCGCGGCAGGTCGCCGGCCTCCTCCGCCAGCTCGCCGGCCGTGATGTGGGTCTGGGTCAGGTAATAGCGCGTCATCCGCAGATCGGCCTCGTCGAGGCGCTCGGGATTCTGCAGGGCCTTGGCGAAGAACTCGATCGCCTGCTTGAACTCGTTGCGATAGAAGTGGTAGATGCCCGACTTCAGGTGATAGTTGCCCAGCTGGCTGCGGACCGATTGGAGAAGTCTCATTGGGGTCGGTTCCTCATTTCTTCTTGCCGAGCTTCTGCGGTTGCGTGCGCAGCTCGTAGAGGCGCTTGGAGGAGCGTCGGATCACCTCGGGGATGTTCTTGTCGTTGGAGAGGTTCTTCAGATCGCGGTTCACGAGCCGGTTGAGCATCGTCAGGGAGATGCCGGTGGGGCTGCGGGGGTTGCGCGCCAGGGCCAGCGCCACGCCGTATGATTTCGTCCACTCGCGATGGTTGCCGATGATGCGCAGCACCTCGTCGTGGACGTTGCGAAGATTGGCGAAGCTCTCGATCTCCTGATCGCTCAGCTTCGGGCTCTTGAGCACCGTGGCGGCGACCAGCCGGCTGGGATCGCGGACCAGGATGGCGCGCTCCTCGGAGTTTCCCTTCACGGCGGCCTGAATCTTCTCGGCCACCGACATCCGCACGATCCGCTGGAACAGGGGAGTGTGGCGCAGCGCGTCCTCGGCCGCCTGCTCTTCCGGGGTGAGCGGCACCTCGAGCATCGGCGCGGCGGCCTCCGCCAGGCCGGCATCGATCTCCGGAAGCGCCTCGGCGGGGTGAGCTTCGTCGGCCGGGGCCCGGGTGGGGAGGATGTAGGTGCTGGCGCCGGTCCCGAGGACGTGCTCCTCCAGCTCGACGATACGCCGCCTCGATTCGCGCGACAGAGCGGGGTTGGCCTTGAGGCGCACGACGATCTCCGGGTTGGAGGCCAGCCGGATCTCGTTGCGAACGATCTGGTCCAGGACCGCCGCGTGCGAGCTCTCCGCCAGTCGCAGGAGCAAGTCGTCGGGAGCGGACGGGTTGGCGATCAGGGAGCTGAGGAGCGCGGGAGGCGTCTGGATCTCGTAGCCGAAGTGCTCGAGGACCGGCACCGGAGTCGAGGGATCGCGCAGGATGACGTCCAGGACGTCGGCCGGCGTGGCCGCCAGCGTCTTGCGCGACTCGGTCGAGATCTCCGCGTCGAGGTCGGTGCACAGCTGCACCAGGGCGACGATCAGGTCCTGCCGCGGCAGCGGCAGAGCGCCGCGCGCGGCGGCGAGACGCAAAGGCCGCGGGGTCGCGGGGTCCAGGACCCGGTCGAGGAGAGGGTGCGCGCCCGCCGGCGCCGGCTGGGAGGTCACGAAGGCTCCCGGTCATCGGAGCAGATGTCCCGAGTCTGCTCGCGGTTCAGAGGAAAGTTGACCAGCTCGGTTCCGCGCTCGCCCAGGGGCATGCAATCCTTGCCGTTGACCCTGACGAGGAGCGCCCCGGCGTTCGAGGCGCTGAGGAAGGCCTCGGAGGCGCAGGAGATCGACACCGTTTCTCCCGGCATCAGCTCGCGTGACAGCGTTTCCACCCCACCGCAGTAGAGCGAGACGTCGGTCGTCTCCGTCGTGCTCAGGAACAGCGCCAGGCGCCAGGGGGCCCGCTTCTCCAGGTGTGCCGGCTCTCCGGGAGCAGCGCCGGGGGCGGGGCGTGCCTCTGCAGGGCCGCTCGTTGTCTCGGGCTCCGCGGCCATCTCGGCGGGGCCCGGAACGCTTCCCGCCGGCTGTGCCGGCGTCTTCGCCTCGGCGCCCCGGGGCCGCAGCAATCCGGCTTTCTGCGCCGGCTCGGCCTCGGCCGGCTCTTCCCGGTCCATGGCGGGTGCCCGGGCGCTCAGCAGCCAGGCCCCCGCTGCGATCACCACGACCGCGGCGCCCAGCGCCGCCAGGACGCCGCCCGAAGGCCGCCGGCGCGAGCGGCTTTTCGCCAGCTCCTGCCACGCGATCGGGATGGCGTTTTCGGCCATCGCAGCCTCCACCCGCCGGCGCGCTTCGGAGGCTCCCGGCAGGTGCGCGACATCGTAGAGATAGGAGCTGACCAGCGCCTCGGGGTCCAGCTCCAGGAACTTGGCGTAGGCGCGGATGAACCCCTTGTTGAACAGCCCGCCCGGGAGCCTCTCGAGATGGTTGGATTCCATGGCCTCGAGGTGGCGGACGCCGATCTTGGTCGCTTCAGAAACCTCGCGCAGCGAGATCTTCCGCTTCTCGCGCTCCCGCTTCAGGGTTTCGCCGAATGTCGTGGTCGCCATGCGTTCACGCGCCGGATAGGGATGTTAGGAGACGACTTTTTTGGTGTCAACGGTCCCATTGCGCGCCTTGAGAATCTGCCGCGCGGTCACGCGGACCAGCCGCGGCGTGGTGGGCAGCGCGATGATTTCCTTGAGGTCCTCGCCCGAGAGACTGTCGAGGAAGCGCAGGCAGACCTTGGCCGGCGTCGCCGGGTTGCGCAGCAGCGCCATGCGGATCGGATGGCGCTCTCCCCAGCGCGGGCTGGAGCCCACCGCCGAAAGGGCCGCCGGCGCGGCGCGCTCCTCGACGCACACCGCGACCACGTCTTCCATCGTGACCCGCGGGTTGGTCAGCAGGGCCGCGATTACGTCGGGATGGAGGTCGGAGCGCAGCGAGGGGATGATCGCCGGAGCGGCGATGCGCGACAAGGCGATCTTCTCGCCCACCGCCATCTCCTCGATGCGGTTGCGCAGGAGCGATTCCGCCGCTCGCTTGACGGCCGGGGTCTGCAGCGCGTCCTCCACCACCCGCGCCAGGTCGCGCCAGCCCAGGAAGTGCATCAGGTTCAGCTTGAGCGTGCGCGCGGTGTTGCGGTGGAAGACGATGCCGCGCTTGACCTCGTAACGGGAGAGCCAGAGCTTGTGCGAGGCGATCCCCTGGATGAGGGCGGCCGGCAGGGCCGGATTGGACAGAATCGCCTCGAGGTGCTCATCGCCGAAGTGGGGATTCTGCACGGCGCCGCGCAGGTATTCGACTTCCGAGCGCCCCAGCTTCAGCCGGAGCTCTGAGCTTCCGGCGGATTTTGCTTCAGAGAACAGGTCGGCCGACATCTCACTCCTCGAGGGAAGCCTCCAGCGCTCGAATATAGGCCAGGTCACGGGGAAATCAAGAAGGGAAGTCTCTTTATTTGAAAGGCTTAGCGGTCAAATTCGGGCGCGGTCGGAAAGCGGCGGGTACTGCCCGAAAAAGGCGTGGGAAAGCCGGACCGCGGCGTGATGGGAGCCGCCCGGCCGGCGGCCCCTCAGCTCAGTTCTAACTGATGGGAACGAAGACGTTGGTGACGAGCTGCGATTCAGCGGTCATGCCCGGATCGCTGACATACTCGTCCCAGGGACTTTCCGACGGCTCGATGCCGCTCGCCGCCATATAGGCCAGGAGCTTTTCGTAGGTTGCCGCCAGCTCCCGGTAAGGGCCGGTGTGCACCACCTTGAGCGCCTTGCCCCCATAGGTCTGTTTCACTTGCACCGCCGAGTCAGGGGGTATCTCTTTCTCGGGGGGCCTGTCCAGGGGAATCGCGGCGTCGAACTCGTATCCGGAATCCCCCCACTTGCGATTGATGGTCTGCACCGGCGCGGCCTGCTTCAGCCTGCGGGAGGCCATGAACAGGTTCACCTGGGCATACGACTCGCCGATGGTGCGGGCGATCTCCGACTCGTCCTTGCGGCAGGTTGCGGAGACATAAGCCACGGTGGTGGGGGAGACCTGTACCTCCTCCACCTTGAGGTCCGAGAAGTCGGCCTTCGGCATCCCCTCGGCCAGCGTTTTCAGCGACGCCAGTCCCTTCTCGTAGTCGCTGCCGACCATCTTGCCGATCATCAACCCGAAATAGCGGCTCAGCGGGTTCGCCCCGAGGTCGGTATCGAATCCCCAGACGACGCGGGTGCCGCTGCCCTCTTTGGTGAGGGTGAACAGCGCCGTGGCGGTCCCTTCGCCCGCGAAATCGAGGCGGGTCTTCACCGAGGAGAATGGCGTGCTCTCGATGATTTCCTGCTTGCCCGATCCCACTTTCTTCGGATCCCCCTTCCAGCTCAGCGACGAGCCGACGCCGGTAGCCGGCCCCGCATAGGCGTACTCGGCAGCCGGATCGAGGCCCGCCCAGGGGGACCAGCGGTTGAACATCTTGAAATTGTTCAGCACGGTATACAACGTCGCCGGCGTCGCCTCGATGAGCGCGGTGCGCTCGACGTGCACCTGGCGCGGCAGGAGGAAGCCGACGCCGGACAGCAGCGCCACCAGGACGACGAGTCCCAGAACGATCTTCTTGAACAGGCGCATGGAATGACCTCCCTGGGGAAAGGAATCGATGGGGGAGCCAACCCTAGCTCGACCTCGCGGGGCGCTTCAACCCCTGGAGGACCAAGGTGGCGATCACTTCGCCGCTCGGGACGAGTGGTAGCGCCAGCGCGCGAGGCCCGATTGCCATTCGAAGTAGAGGCGCCTTCCCCAGCGGAGCACCGCGCTCCGGTCGCGAATCCAGAAGGGAAAACGGAAAATCTCCGGGTTGAACGATTCCTTGAAACGACCGATGGAACTGCCGGGGGCTCCCGGCAGGTGCAGGTAGGAGGCGTTCAGGCGGCTCGAATGGCGCATCGCCTCCCAGTACAGGAGGTTGTTCGGGCACATTGCGTTGAAGGGCGGCGCCGAAGCCTGCGACCAGGCATAGACATCGGTTCCATCGCTGATGAACACGGCCGCGGAGGCGAGGGTGGACCCGTGCAGGATCTCGACGCCGAAGGCCTTTCCGAGGGGGAACAGGGTGTCCCAGAGCCGCTTGAGGCGGGCGCCGTCGTAGGGCGGCGTGGTCCTCTTCCTTCCGAAGGTCGCGGCGACCAGCTCGTAAAGAGGATCCAGGAATCCGCCGTCGACGGCGAGACGACTGCTCAGCCCGCACTTCCAGGCCTTGCGGACGGCTGTGCGGCAGCGCTGCTCCAGTCGGTGCCACATGGCATCGTCGTCCGGCCCCAGCGGGATGCGATGGGTGTCGCTGAACTCGAAGCGATATCCCAGTCCCGGGGGCGGATGGCCGAGAGTCTGGCTGACGAACTCCCAATGGTGCACCCCGCCCTGAGCCAGCGCCCGCTCCGCGGCCCCCATCAAGCGATCGGCGTCTCCTTCGTGATAGAGCGGACCCATCGACACGGTTCCCCAGCCGCGCAGGGGAGAGCCGAAGATCCGAATCGGCCCCTTGCGCACCGTCAGGCCCGGCCAGAGCGCGCGCTCACGTCCCTTCGCGTCGACGATGCGCAGCACGACCGCCTGGCCTCCCTGCTCTTTTTCGAGATAGCGCAGCCAGGCCGTCTCGTGGAAGATCGATTTCTGCGGAAAGCCGACGATCCTCTGATCCCATCTGGGAAAGTGGCTCAGCGGCACCATCGTCCCGCGCAGGGGAGGAGACCCGTTGCTCATCGGCGATCTCCCGGGTTCCGTCCCGGGCGCGCTTCGGCGCGATCAGCGCTGCCGCCCGGTGCGCGTCCGAACGCCAGCAGGTTCGGCCCCAGCACCAGGCGGCCGGCGGTCATCCGGTAGGCGCCGCCGGAAACCGCGCCGATCGACCATTTGAAGAGCGACGCCACCCGGCTCGTCCCCGAATCGGGCTCCACAAATACCGGCGACGGCTCGACCCATGTTCCCACCAGCCCGGCTTCGCGATAGGCAAAACGCAGGCTCTTCGGCGAGAAGCATTGCCGGTATTCGAACCCGCTGTTTCCCGCCGCAGGCTGGGCCTTGCCCAGCGCCTGCTTGAGCCACACCTGTCCCACCTCGGCCCGGCGGTCCACCTCACGCACCACGAGAATGCCTCCCGGCCTGAGGACCGAGCGGGCCCGCGCCAGGAAGGCGAGAGGATCGGGCACGGTCCTCAGCGCGTCGAAGAAGGTGACGGCGTCGTAGCTTCCCGCCGGCAGGGCGACTTGCTCGAACAGTCCTTCATGGATGGTCGCGTGGGTGAGATCCCGCGCCGCCCGCGCGGCGATCGCGGAGGGCTCGACCCCTTCCACCGCCCATCCGAGCGAGGCGGCCTCTTTCATGAAGATTCCGATGCCGGCGCCAAGGTCCAGCAGGCGTCCCCGCCAGGGACAGACTTCCGAGATGCGGCGGGCGATTGCCGCCAGTCCCGACCGGCGCCGCTCGTGCAGCTCCTTGATGGCGCTCTCGGCGTAGTAATGCTGCTCCCAGTCGGCGGCGGCATCCGGCGAATCCTCGATATCGCGCCAGGCCACGTCGCACCCGGCACAGACGCGGTAGCCTCCCGCTCCTGGCGAGGAGACATCGGCGCTGCGCCCGCAAAGTACGCAGCGTGTCCTGCGCTCCACTGCTGAGAGCATCCCGGCGATCATGACCGCATGCCTTTCGCGACCGCCTTTCCCGGCGGCGGTTTGTTTTCGAGCCTCCGCGGCAATGATCATCCTCCCGGCAAGTCGTCGAGATGACGCGGGTCCGGCCTTGTGGATAGAGAAAAGAGGGCGGCCCTGTACGGGACCCAGGAAATGGCTCGAAGCGATTGGAACCCGCCGGCTTGGGGGTTGTCAAGGCGCGGCCACATTTTTCCTGTCCTGATCTCAAAGTTCTTGCGTCCGGCGGCGGCTTCATGCTATACACCCGGCAATTACGCTCAATCTCGAAAGACGCACGGCTTTTCAAGGATGACGGGAGAGGGGACCGACAGGAGTCGTCCGCTTCCCGGGCGGCGCACTCTCCTCCCGTATTGACCTCAAACGACCCTGCCCGATCGCAGCGAGGGACTTCATGCCTCTCTTCCGGCCTTCCCGGCTTCGCCCGCTTTCGACTTTCACCTTCCTGCTCGCCGCACTCTGCAGTCTGACACTGGCACCCGCAGCGCCGCCGGCATCCGGGAAAGGGGCGGCGGGGCTCGCTCCCCACGTCCCGGGGGAGCTGCTCGTCAAGTTCACCCGCTCGACGGGGCCCAACGAGCAGGCCACCGTTCGCGCGCAGGTGGCGGCGCAGCGCGTGCGGAGCTTCAAAACGGGAGCGGAGCACTGGAAGCTGGGGAAGGGAGTCAGCGCCGAAGCGGCGCTGCAGAAGCTGCACGGCAACCCGCACCTCCTGTACGCGGAGCCCAACTACCTCGTGGGCATCGACCTGGTCCCCAACGATCCGCGCTACCCGGAGCTGTACGCCATGCACAACACCGGGCAGACGGGAGGCACCCCGGGAGCCGACATCCATGCCGAGTCGGCCTGGAGCGTCAGCACCGGCAGCCGGAGCGTCCTCGTCGCGGTCATCGACACCGGCATCGACTACAACCATCCCGATCTGGCGGCGAACATCTGGACCAATCCGGGCGAAATCGCGGGCAACGGCATCGACGACGATCACAACGGCTTCATCGACGACGTTCACGGCTACGACTTCATCAATAATGATGGCGATCCTTTCGACGACCATTTCCACGGAACGCATTGCTCAGGGACCATCGGCGGGGTCGGCAACAACTCGATCGGCGTGGCGGGGGTGAACTGGCAGGTGAGCCTGATGGCGCTCAAGTTCCTGAGCGCCGGAGGCTCCGGGTCGACCTCCGACGCCGTCCGCGCGGTGGAATATGGCACCCAGATGGGCGTCGACATCACCAGCAACTCATGGGGGGGTGGCGGCTTCTCGCAGACCCTGCTGGATGCCATCAACGCCGCCGGCGCCGCCGACATCCTGTTCGTCGCCGCGGCGGGCAACGCCGCCTCCAACACCGACCTGTTTCCCCAGTATCCCGCCTCCTACAATGCCCGGAGCATCGTCTCCGTCGCGGCCACCGATCACAATGATCACCTGGCCAGCTTCTCCAACTACGGACTGACGACCGTCGACCTGGGAGCGCCCGGCGTCGACATCCTGAGCTCGCTCCCGGGGGCGGCCTACGGACTGTTGAGCGGGACCTCGATGGCGACGCCGCACGTCGCGGGGGCGGCGGCGCTGATCCGGGCCGTGGCGCCCGGGATCGGCGTGGAGGAGCTCAAGGCCACCCTCCTCGCCTCGGTCGACCCGATTCCGGCGCTGACCGGCAGGACCGTCACGGGCGGCCGCCTCAACGCTTTCCGACCGATCGCGACTCCCGATGAGAACGCCCCGGGCGCGATTGTCGACCTGGTCGCGGAATCGCCGACCGGAAGCGGCGTGACGCTGCGCTGGACCGCCACCGGGGACGACGGCGACGTCGGGCAGGCGAGCGGCTACGACGTGCGCTATTCCACCTCGATGATCGACGAGGGCAATTTCGCCTCGGCCACGCGCGTGCCCGGTCCCACTAATCCGGCGGTGGCGGGATCTCCGGAGGAGACTTCCGTCTCGGGGCTGGACTTCGGCACCCTTTACTTCTTCGCCGTGAAGGCCAAGGACGAATTCGGGAACGCCGGGCCGATCTCCAACGTCGCGAGCGCCACGACTCTGGGCCCGCCCGATTTCGAGGTGTCGCCCGATTCGGTGAGCGCAGACCTGTTGACCGGCAGCGCGGCGACGCGCACGGTGACCGTCCGCAATACGGGAGTCAGCGACCTGATCTTCAGGCTTGAAGTGCAGGGGGCGACCGTCGTCTCCTCCTCCTCCCCGGTCGGGGCGGCGGGATCGCCGCTGCCCGAGCCGGCCGCGCCGCTGGACCCCTCGGCCGCCTACAGCCGCGGGCAGGTGGCACGCCGGCGTCCGATCTCCGATCTGGAGGCTCCTTCGCCGGTCATCACCTCCGGGACGGCGCGTCTCGCCATCCTGCGGTCCGGCGGCGATGTCTCCGAGATCCAGGCGCTCCTGCGAACCTTTCCCGATTTCAGCACGGTGGACGTGGTCGACATCCTGTCCTCGGTGCCCAGCCCGGCCGTCCTCGCCGGCTACGACGCCGTCCTGGTGGCGGTGAACAACCCGCCGTCCAACCCCTCGGGGGTTGGAGATGCGCTGGCCGATTACGTCGACGGTGGAGGAGGCGTGGTGATGACGCTCGCTTCCTTCATCCCCGGCTGGGAGGTGACCGGACGGCTGCGATCCGGTGGCTACCTCCCCGTGGTCGGGGTCGGCGGCCCGATCGGCTCCTCGATTCTGGGGAGCTTCGATGCGGCGCATCCGATCATGGAGGGAGTGTCCACGGCGTCGGGCGATCTGCTCGGCGATGTCACCCTGGCGTCGGGGGCGAGCCTGGTGGCGAGCTGGGACAACGGAGAGCCATTCGTCGCGACGAAAGGACTGCACGTGGTGGCGGTCAACGCCTTCTTCGCCGATTCCGGCTTCTGGTCGGGAGACGTGCCGCGCCTGCTGCGCAATGCCGTCCTGTTCAGCCGCAACGCCGTGACCTGGCTGTCGGCCGAGCCGCCATCCGGCGTGGTCCCGCCGGGTGGCAGCGTCGATCTCGCGTTGCGTCTCGACGCCACCGGCATGTTCGGAGGGGACTACGATGCCTCGCTGATCGTCCACACGAACGATCCGGCGGCCCCGCATCCGGTGGTCCTGGCGCACCTGCACGTCACCGGCGCGCCGGACATCAGCCTGTCGCGCGCTTCGCTCGATTTCGGGGAAGCTTTCATCGGGGCGGCGCCTGCGATCGTTCTCGGTGTCATCAACGCCGGAACCGACACGCTGACGATCTCCTCGGTGGGAACCGACAACGCGACCTTCTCGATCCCCGCGGCAGGCTTCAGCCTCGCGCCGCGCGAGCGCCGCAACCTCTCCGTCGAGTTCCGTCCCGTGGCCGCGCGCCCCGAAGCGGGATTCGTCACGCTGGAGAGCAACGACCCGGACACGCCGTCCCTGCGCGTCCCGCTCAGCGGGGTCGGACTGGTGCCGCCGGTCATCGGGGTGACCCCGCACTCTTTTGCCCAGACCTTGTTCACCGGGGGGAGCGCCACGCAGGTACTGACGCTGCAAAACACCGGCGGCAGCAACCTGACCTTCAAGGTGGCCCCCCGGGGCAGTGACATCCTGTCCGCGGCCGTGGTCTCCCCGCCGCCCGCCGCCCTCCCGGCGCCGCCCCATCAGACCGGCGGAATGCCTTCCAGCTATCCCGCCGCCGACGGCAGCTTCCCACAGATGACCGGCCCTTCGATCACCGCCGGGGCCGGCGTGCTGCTAATCCAGGATCTGGCGCCGTGGGGCACCACCGCCAATGAGACGATCCTGGCTCGCAACGCCATCGCCTACGATCGGATCCCGATCGCCCAGCTCCCCCTCACAGACCTCAGCTCCTACCGAATGGTCCTGGTGCCGAGCGATCAGAGCACCTCCTTCTACTCCACGCTCGCCGCGCAGGTGGGCCGGCTGGAGGATTTCGTATCGCATGGAGGCATCCTCGAGTACCACGCCGCAGGCTGGGGCTACGCCGGAGGCAACGCCTCGCTGGTGACGCTGCCGGGCGGGATGCACATCGAGCAGGGCTTCAGCATGACCAATCACGTGCTGCTGTCCTCGCATCCCCTCATGGCAGGAGTGCCCGAGCCCTTCACCGGGAACTATGCGAGCCACGCCTTCTTCAGCGCCATCCCGAGCGGAGCCCTCGAGCTCGCTTCCGATCAGACCGGACACACCAACCTGGTGATTTATCGCTTCGGGCTCGGGGCGGTCATTGCCGGAGGCCAGACTTTCGAGCACGGCTTCGTGAACGGCTATCCGGCGGGGAAGATCCTGGAGAACATGATCCCGTACGCCGCCAGCCGGGTCCCGGCCTGGTTCACCGTGAGCCCGGCCTCGGGGACGGTGCCCCCCGGCGGCACGCTCGAGGTCGTGGTGAGCTTCAACGCCGCGGGTCTCAACGGCGGCATCTACGACGGGTTCGTCGACGTCGAGAGCAACGATCCGCTGGCGCCGCTCACCAGCGTCCCCGCCGCGTTGACCGTCATCGGGGCCGCCGACCTGGAAATCACGGGGGAGCCCTTCTCGGTCCGCTCCACCCAAACCTACAGCACCAGTGGCGCGCGCACGGACCATTCGCTGCCGATCACCGTCCCGCCGAGCGGGGCGGGCAGTATGGTCGTGACCATCAAGGGGGACTACGGCGATTCATCGGAAATGGCCAATGTGAGCGCCGAAGGCACCGCCCTCGGCGCCGTCGGCCCGACGGGGGTCGATTGCACGAACGCGACGCGCACCTTCCCCCTGACCTCCGCGGCGCTCGCGGCCCTCGCCGCCGACGGCACGGTCGGCGTGACGGTCCAGAACTCGGCGAATGTGGACGCCTTCTGCACGGAGAACCAGCACATCGTGGAGCTGCGCTATGGCGGGCCCGCCGATCATCTCGATTTCGGCACGGTGTTCCTGGGAGTGAGCAAGACGCTGAAGCTGCAGATCGCCAATCGCGGCACGGATACGCTGAATCTCTCGATCGCCTCCAGCGGCCCGGAGTTCGCCCCCTCGAGCGGATCTCTGAGCCTGGCTCCCAACCAGACGGCCCTGCTCGGAATCGACTTCACACCTCCTTCCACGGGTGGGTTCAGCCGGGATCTGAGAATCGACAGCAACGATCCCGACCGTTCCTCCGTGACGATCCCATTGACCGGGGCCGGGCTGCCGCCTCCCGTGGCGGCCATCACGCCCGGATCGCTGACCGCCACCCTGCTGACCGGCAGCCGACAGACGCAGAGCCTGTTCCTCACGAACAGCGGCGGCAGTCCGCTCGACTTCTCCAACCTGGTCATCCCGCGCGCTTCGGATGGGGCGGTGTGCCAGGCCGATGTCGCCTACGTGACCGAGTTCACCGGCGGGCGTGTCGTGAAGGTGAGCCTGGCCACCGGGGTCGCCACCAGGATCGCCAGTTTGCTCACGCCCATCGGCGTGGTTTTCGATCGCCAGGGGGATCGTGCCCTGGTCATCGAGCGCGATCCCGGGACCCTGTCGGCGGTCAACGCGCAAACGGGCGCCATCACTCGAATCGCGTCGGGGCTCGTCTTTCCTTTCGGGCTGGCCGTGGATTTCAGCCGCGGCCTCGCGTATACGGGCGAGCTGGACAGCGGCAGGCTCGAATCGATCGATCTGGCGACCGGTGCGGTGCGGGTGGTGGCCACCGGCTTGAGCCGGCCCACCGGCATCGCGTTGAATTCCTCGGGGACCGAAGCCTACGTATTGGAAGCCGACAGCTCGGAGCTGTCGAGGGTCGACGTCGCCACGGGAGTTGTGACGGCGATTGCCGGAGGCATGGGGCGTCCCTACGATGTGACCCTGGACGGCTCGGTCTCGACCGCGTACGTGGCCAATTTCGACGGAACGGTCCTGGCCGTCGACCTGGCGAGCCATGCCGTGAGAACGGTCGCCTCCTCCCTGAACAGCCCGTCCGGCATCGTGCTCGATCCGCTGAACCAGAAAGCATTCTTCCCGAGCTACTACGGGGGACAGCTCCTGGCGCTCGCCCTGCCTGCCGGCACCATCCAGCCGATCGCCACCGGCCTGAGCGGCCCGGTGGGGGTGTCGCTCTCCACTGAGACCGGCTGCTTCGGGGAGTACCTGACGGTGGATCCGCCCTCCGGCTCCGTGCCCGCCGGAGGCTCGCAGGAGCTGCATGCCAACTTCGACCCGGGGACGCTGCTCGGAGGCACTTATCACGCCGACCTGCTGGTTCGCAGCAACGACCCGTTCCATTCCGAGCTCACGGTGCCGACGACGCTGACCGTCATCGGGGTGCCGCGCATCGGAGCCCAGCCCGACTCATTGGCCTTCAGCCCGACCTTCGTGCCCTACCCGCTGACGCTGCCGGTGGTCCTTCGCAACGTCGGGACCGATCTCCTGCACCTGTCGGCAATCTCTGCGACCGGAGATTTCTCCGTCAGCGGCCCGGCAATCCCAACGACGCTTGCTCCCGGCGCCAGCCAGACCTACCAGGTGACGTTCCGCCCGACCGTTCCGGGCCCGCGGACCGGCGAGCTCTCGATCGCCAGCGACGATCCCGACCATGCGGTCCTGGCGGTGCCTCTGAGCGGGACCGGGGTCATTCCCCCGGTGGCCGGCGCGGACCCGGCATCCTTGTCGGCGACGCTGTTCACGGGGGCGCGAACTTCCCGCACCCTCACCTTGTCCAACACGGGAGGCAGTGACCTGGTCTGGACCTCCGATCTCCTCGAGGTAACCGGCAGCAGCGTCACCGTGCATCCGGGTCAGGATTATCCCAAGCTGGCGACGGACCCGCGTCCCGGAATCCGCGGCAGCGGCGGGCCGGACCTATTCGGCTATCGCTGGAAGGATTCCGACGATCCCAGGGGGCCGCGCTTCGATTGGACGGACATACGCGATACGGGGACCATCGTCCCGATTTCCGGCGACGACACGACCAGCTCGCCGATTCCTTTGGGATTCGCGTTTCCCTACTACGGCAACGAGTTCACCTCGGTGCGGGTGTCCACCAACGGCTTCCTGTCGTTCACCAGCGGCAGCGCCTCCTACACCAATCAGCCGCTGCCCAGTACCGGCGCTCCGGAGAACCTCCTCGCGGCCCTCTGGGACGACCTCTATGTGAACTCCCTGGGCAACGTGCGATACGCGAGCGATCCCAGCCGCTTCGTGATCCAGTACACCGGCATCGCCCTCTATGTGGATAGCAGCGCTTCCCTGACCTTCCAGATCATCCTGTATCCCTCGGGGCGCATCACCTATCAGTACTACCGGCTCATCGGCTCGGCCAACAGCTGCACGGTGGGAATCCAGAATGCGACCGGGAGCGACGGCCTGACCGTGGCCTTCAATACGCTTTACCTCCACGATAATCTCGCCGTGGATCTCTCGACTCGGCCGCGCTGGCTCTCGATGACCCCGGAATTCGGCACGATCCCGGCCGGTGGCTCGACGCAGATCACCGCCGATATGGATGCCGCCGGGATGCTGGGAGGGGTCTATCCCGCCGAGATACGCATCCTGAGCAACGATCCAGCCGCTCCGAGTCTGTCCGTGCCGACGACGATGACGGTCATCGGCGTTCCTGACGTGGAGATCACCCCGGCCAACCTCGATTTCGGACAGACTTTCATCGGCTACCCGCGCACTCTGGCCGTGACTCTGAAGAATGCGGGCACCGACGTGCTGCACGTCACCGGCCTTGCCGCCGCCGGCGACTTCTCGGTGTCCGGAATCAGCGTTCCGGCCGCCCTTGCCATCGGCGCGAGCGTCACCCTGAACGTGGAGTTCCACCCTGCGGCGCTGGGGCCGAGGACGGGGAGCTTCACCCTCGAGTCGGACGATCCGGACGAATCGACCGTCGTGATCCCACTGTCGGGTCTCGGCGCCGATCCACCGATTCTGGGCGTGTCGCCGACGTCGCTGAGCTCCACCCTCCTGTCAGGCCAGCGCGAGACGCAGATCCTCAACCTGTCCAACACGGGGGGAAGCGCGCTCGACTACCTCCTGGACATCTCCTGGGCCACGGCCGGATCCATCACCAGTCCCTTCCTGGGACCCGATGCCGGCGATCCCACCACCTCCAACAACGCTCCGCTGCCGTACGTGCCGCAGACCGTGCCCGGAGCCGAAGGGCTGCCGGGCGAGTTCGAGCAGCTCTCGTCCAGCCCCGTGCCTCTGACCTGCGTGGTGGAGGATCCCGCGACCGGCATCCTCTACGCGCAGGAAAACCAGGGGTACCGCTTCTATCGGTACCTCTCCTCCGAGAATGTCTGGGAGCAGCTGGCGACTTCGCCGATCCACTCGCAGAACAACGGCGGAGCGGCGCTGCTGAACGGCAGGATCTACACCGTCTATACAGGTTGGCCCCAGATGGGGGTCTACGACATCGCATCCGACACCTGGATCTTGCGGCCCAGCCCCTTGCGCGATACCGGGAACATCGCTTCCGATGGCAACCTGTCTCTCTATCTAGCCCTTGGGTCGACTCTGCTCCGCTTCGAGCCGCATACCGGGGCGGTCACCGCGCTGGCGCCGCCGCCTTTCTATTTCCAGGCGTTCGGCGGCCTGCGCTATCTGGAAGGCAAGCTTTTCGGTCATGAAGGAAACGGGGGAGCGCACTTCGCACGCTACGACATCGCCAGCAACACCTGGACGCTGATGCCCGCCGCACCGGGAGGCGTGGTCCTGGGCGCCACGATCGATCCTTTCGCGCGGCAGTACTTCGCCTACGGAAGCTACGGAGGCAGAAACTTCTACCGGTTCGATGTGGCGACCGGGAGCTGGAACCTGTTCACCATTCCCTTTTTCCCCGTCGGCGACGGCGGAATGGGCTGGCTCGCCGGGCCCGTGCCCGGCATCTATTTCGTACAGGGAGAGCAAGGAGTCGGATTCGCGCGGTTCCTCACCCCTCCTGCCTTCCTGACGGTGAGTCCTTCCTCGGGCTCCATCCCTCCGGGGGGCGCTCAGGCCATCGAGGCGGGCTTCGATTCCGGCCGTCTCCTGGGAGGCCTGTACACGGCCAAGGTGAGGATCCACACCAACGACCCCGCCCGCGCCGATGCCGAAGTCCCCGCCTCCCTGCGGGTCATCGGCGCGCCCGACATCGACGTCGCTCCCGCAAGCCTGGATTTCCCGCCGACCTTCACGGGCTTCACCAGCACGCTGCCCCTGACGATCCGCAGCCTGGGCACCGACGCCCTCACGATTACGGGCGCCACGACCAGCGGCGAGTTCTCGATATCGCTCGGCACTCCCAGGATCATCCCGATCGGCGGCACGGTGATCGCCGACGTCGTCTTCCACCCCACGGCAGACGGGCCACACACCGGGACGCTGACCCTGACGAGCGACGATCCCGACGAGGGGACGGTGGTCGTGCCGCTGAGCGGCTCGGCGCTGATACCCCCTGTTCTCGAAGTGTCGCCGGCGTCCCTGCATTCGGTGCTTCCCATGGGCGGGACCGAGACTCGCGCCCTGACCCTGCGGAATACCGGCGGCAGTGATCTCAGCTTCGACCTGCAATCCACCGCCGTCAGCGCCTCCGCGACGAGATCGCCTTTCCTCGGACTCTCGGCGACCGGTCCCGGCTCCTCCAGCAATCCGATACCGCCCTTCGCACCCCCCACCGATCCAGCGCAGGTGGACGGAAGGCCGGGCGATTTCGAGAGCCTCGCTCCGAGCCCCTATCCGCTGACCTGCGTCGTGGAGGATCCTGTCTCGCTCAGCCTCTACGGACAGCAGGACGAAGGCACCGGCTTCGGCCGCTACAACGCCGGGACCAACTCCTTCGAGGGGCTCGCCTCATCGCCCATCAATTCGGGAAACAACGGCGGCGCCGCGCTGCTGTCAGGCAAGATCTACACCGTCTACACGGGATCGACGCAGATGGGCATCTACTCCATTGCCGGCAACAGCTGGACGACGCGGGCCAGTCCGGCCGGAAGCGGGACGGGGATCATCGCGAGCGATGGGACGCGCTACCTTTACATTCTCTCCGGCACCACGCTGGTGCGCTTCGAGCCCGCCACCGGCGCCATAACCTTCCTGCGCTCGGCGCCCTTCGTCTTCGAGCGCTGGGGCGGGATGCGCTACTTCAACGGGAGCCTCTACGGGCACCAGGGGAACGGCGGCATCAATTTCGCGGTCTACGACATCGCCGGGAACTCCTGGACCCTGCTTCCGGCGCTGCCTTCGGGGGCGGTCCTCGGGAGCGCCATCGATCCGGTGGGGCGCGAGTACATCACCTACGGCTCCTATTTCCAGCGGAATCTCTACCGCTTCAACCTCGACACCCGCCGCTGGACGGTTAATTCCATCCCGTTCTTCTCCGTGAACGACGGCGGCATGGGATGGCTGCCCGGGCCGGTCCCCGGCATCTATTTCGTTCAAGGGGAGGGGGGAACCGGCATCGCGCGGCTGGTGACCTTCGCTTCGTTCGTGTCCGCCAGTCCCAACCATGGGACGATACCGGCCGGCGCCTCGCTCAACCTGGCGGTCACCTTCGACGCCGGACTGCTGCCCGCCGGGGAGTACCAGGCAAACCTTGCCATCACGAGCAACGACCCCGCGAAGCCCCTGTTCAATGTTCCGGCGAACCTCTCCGTCTTCACCGATTCGGACGGCGACGGTCTGGGAGACCCGTTCGACAACTGCCCGCGCACCTACAACCCGGGCCAGGAGGACGCCGACGCCGATCAGATTGGCGATGTCTGTGACAGCTGCACCGATGTCGACCACGATCGGTCGGGCGATCCAGGCTTCCCGGCCAATACCTGCGATCCCGACAACTGCCCCGCGATCTACAACCCGCTCCAGGAGGATGCCGACGCCGACCAGGTCGGCGACGTCTGCGACATCTGTCCGTCCGACCCGTTCAACGACGCCGACCACGATGGACTGTGCGCCGGCGCGGACAATTGTCCGACGGCCCCGAACCCCAATCAGGCCGATGGCGATGCCGACGGGACAGGGGATGCCTGCGACAACTGCCTGAACATTGCCAATCCCACGCAGGCTGACGTCGATGGAGACCGGGTCGGGGATGCCTGCGATCTCTGTCCGGCGACCGCCGACCCGCTCCAGATCGACAGCGATGCCGACCATCTGGGGAACGTCTGCGACAATTGCCCCTCCAGCTACAACCCGGGCCAGGAGGATTCCGATGCGGACGGCTCGGGCGATGCCTGCCAGCCGGTGCTGACCCTCAACGGCATCCATCAGGACGGCAGCGGCACCATATTCGTGCGCGCCATCGCCTCCGACCCGCAGCGCGATGCCCTCGCCGGCCACGTCGATCTGATTCCGGCGGCCTTCGTGGATCGGACGCTTCCGGACGCGTTCGACGACCCGAACGGCTGCCAGAGCGCCCTGCTGCTGGAAGGGATCCCGGGCAAGGGGATCGGCTTCGGCAACGGCAGCCTGGGCGAGCCGATTCTCTTCGACCTCGATGCGGTGCTCGCCTGCGAAGACGGCGCGATCGACTATGAGATGGCGCCGGGCACCTGCGGCTCCCCGCAAGCCGGCTTCGAGTATTTCCTGCAGCTCAGCGGCTATACGATGCCGCTGGATCTGTGCGTGCGACGCATCGACAATCCATCGGTGCAGTTCGAGCTGAGGGTCATGTCGTACGACCTGCACTCGGCGCACCTGCGCTCGCACACCTCCGCCCTGGCCACCGTTCCCTTCAGCGCCTGGCCGCCGCACAACCTCGATCTCGGAGCGGATCTGGAGGCCGGCGTGCAGTACAACCTCACGGTGGAAGTCAGCGACGGAACGAGCGTCCCGGTCCGACGCACCCTGCCCTTCACCTACCAGGGGGAGTCGCGCCTGACGGTGAACAATCCGCCGGTGGCGAGCGCCACAGCGGCTCCCGGAGTGTGCTCCGGTCCCCAGGGGGGAACGGTCCTGCTGGATGGCTCGGGCGCGAGCGATCCCGATTCCTCGCCCGGGACGGTGGACGACATCCGCTCCTACGAGTGGTACCGGAACTACGGGGCGGCAGGACAGGCTCTGCTGGGAACCGGACGGACGCTCCTTCTGACCCTTCCTGTCGGCAGCCAGACGCTCCAGCTCAAGACGACCGACCAGTCCGGAGAGTGGAGTGTCGTCTCCTTCACTGCGAGCGTAACGGACCCGGTCGTGCCGGCGCTCGTCTGTCCGCCCGACAGGGTCCTCGAATGCTCGTCGCCGGCGGGGAGCCCCACCGCCATGGTGGCCAGCGCTCCCGATGTCTGCAGCGGTGCGGCCTCCATCCACAACAGCCGCGGCGGCGGGGCAGACGCTTCCGGCGTCTATCCGCTGGGCCAGACCACCGTGACCTTCACCGCAACCGATGCCTCCGGAAATGTCGCTACCTGCTCCACGAAGGTGACGGTGCGCGATACCGTCGCGCCGGCTTTCGAGACGGCCGCCACCCCAGTGCTTCTCTGGAGCCCGAACCACCGGATGGTACCGGTGGGCGTGGCGCTGCAGGCCTCGGATCTGTGCACCGCGGCGCCGCCCATCGCGCTCCTCTCGTCGAGCAGCTCCGAGCCGGATGACGCGCCGGGGGACGACGACGGTGAGACGACCGGGGACATCACCGGCACCGAGCCGGGAACCGCCGACACGCAGGTATCGCTGCGTGCCGAGCGGCTGGGCAACGGAACCGGGCGGATCTACTCGCTGGTCTACGAGGCGCGGGACGCCGCCGGAAACGTCACGCGCAACACCGTCAGCGTGGCCGTGCCGCACGATATGGGGAGCGCCGATCCGCTCCAGCTGCGCGTCGATCCCGACGGCGGCTCCGGCAAGGCGCACATCACCTGGGGAGGGGTGCAGGGGGCCTCGGGGTACGACCTGATCCGCGGCGATCTTTCGCGCATCGCCAGGATGCCGAACCTGCTGTCGCTGGGGAGCGTGACGGTGCTCGCCGCCGGGACGACGGCGCTCGATCATCATGAAGCGCCGGCGGCCGACGTCGCGCCTCCGGTGGGTCACGTCTACTTCTACGTGATGCAGGTGCGCGCCACCGACGGCACGCGCGGCGGCTACGGCTCCGACACCGCGCCGCTGCCGCGCGAGCCCGCCTCGTGCACCGGAGGATGTCCATAAGCGGAAGGTCCCGGCCGTCCGGCGGCGGCCGGGATTCCCACCTCTATTTATGAAGGCAGGCCTTCGGTAGCTTTAACCCGCGCAGTTGCGCCAGTTCCAGGAAATTGTATGCAAAGACCTGCCGATCAGATGCTTGGCAGGTGGTGTCTCTACCTGTCTGCATTTCCTCTTGCTGAAAATAGATTTGGCGGTATATAGACATCAACGGCTCTTGCCGGGGGGGAACCAAATCAAGCCTGCAAAGCGCTGAAACAGGGTCGAACTCTCACCAGACAGGGCAGCCTTTTTCAGCGGAATGGCACCGGTCGGTCATGGAATACTCATGTCACCGCGACGATCCAGGCGCTTCCGTGAGCTGTCGACCTTCTCTCTCCTGTTTCTCGCTTTCGGGAGCCTGATCCTCATCCTTGCTTCCCCCTCCCCACCTGGGAAGGGGAACGGCACCCCACCACTCGCTCCCCACGCCCCCGGTGAAATTCTCGTCAAGTTCAACCGCGAGACAGGCCCTTCGGAGAAGGCCAATGTCCGCGCCCAGGTGGCGGGGAGCCGTTTGAGGACCTTCCAGACCGGCGCGGAGCACTGGAAGCTCGGCAAGGGCGTCAGCACGGAAGCGGCGCTGGAGCGGCTGCGCGGGAATCACCACATCCGCTATGCCGAGCCCAACTACTTGGTCCATGTGGACCTCGTCCCTGACGATCCTCGTTACCCGGCGCTCTACGGCCTCCACAACACCGGGCAGACCGGGGGAACGCCCGGCGCCGACATCGACGCTGAATCGGCCTGGAACATCACGACGGGCGATCGGAGGGTCGTCGTGGCCGTCATCGACACCGGCATCGACTACACCCATCCCGATCTGGCGGCGAACATCTGGACGAACCCGGGGGAGATCGCCGGCAACGGCCTCGATGACGACAACAACGGCTACGTCGACGATGTGCACGGCTATGACTTCGCCAACGATGACGGCGATCCCATGGACGACAACTTCCATGGCACCCACGTCGCCGGGACGATCGGAGCGATCGGAGACAACTCTCTGGGAGTGGTTGGGGTGAACTGGCACGTGAGCCTGATGGCCCTCAAGTTCCTGGGCAGCGGAGGCTCGGGTACAGATTCAGACGCGGTCCGCGCGGTGGAATATGCCAAGTCGATGGGCGCCGACGTCCTGAGCAATTCCTGGGGCGGTGGGGGCTTCTCCCAGACGCTGCTTGACGCCATCAACGCGGCGGCGGAGGGCGGAATCCTCTTCGTCGCCGCCGCCGGAAACGACGGTGTCAACACCGACATCCATCCACAATACCCCGCGAGTTATGCCTCGGAAGGCATCATCACGGTGGCGGCCACCGACTCCGAAGATCGTCTCGCTGCCTTCTCCAACTACGGGCCCAGCACCGTGCATCTGGCCGCGCCAGGCGTGGACATCCTGAGCACGCTGCCCGGGGGTAAGTACGGCCTCGCGAGCGGCACCTCGATGGCGACGCCTCACGTGGCGGGAGTCGCGGCGCTCGTCCGGGCGGTGGATCCCGACCTCGGTCTTGCCGATCTCAAAGCAAGGTTGCTCTCCTCGGTCGACCCGATCGCGGCGCTCGCCACGAAGGTCTCGAAGGGTGGCAGGCTGAATGCCCGCCGTCCTCTGGGGACCAAGGACTCCACGGCACCCGGAACGGTCCTGGACCTGCGAACCACTTTATCCACGGGGACCAGCCTGACATTGAACTGGACGGCCACCGGAGACGACGGCGAATCGGGAACCGTGAGCTCCTACGACGTCCGCTACTCGACAGATCCGATCGACACCGCCAATTTCGCCGCTGCCCGGCGCGCATCCGGCCCCTCGAGGCCGGTTCCGCCTGGCTCTCTGGAGCAGGTTGTCGTCGAAGGTCTCGCCTTCGACACGCTGTACTACGTCGCGGTGAAGGCCAGGGATGAATCGGGAAATGTCGGAGCGCTCTCGAACGTAACCAGTGGACGGACGGGGGGACCGCCTGCATTCGAGGTCTCTCAGGATTCAATCAGCAAGGCCCTTGACTCGGAAGGCTCGGCCACCGAGCTCGTGACGGTGCACAACTCAGGGGTCAACGACCTCCGGTTCGACCTGGAGATGACGGGAGCCAAAGTTCCCAGCGCGCCGCAGGGGATTCTTGCCGGCTCCTGGAGCGAGATGGCGGCGCTGGAACCGCCCGCGCCCCCGGCAAGCGGGCCTTACGAGGCGGAACTTGGTCCACCATTGCACGTGCCGACGAGATCCGGGCTGCTCTCCGATTCCTCGGTTGCCTCGGGAACCGTGCGCATCGCCATACTCCAGAGCCAGGTCGATGTTTCGGAAATCCAGGCCAGCCTGAGGCAGTTTCCGGAATTCGGCGTCGTGGACGTGATCGATATCGCGGACGTGGCGCCCAGCCTTGAGAAGCTCTCGCAATACGATGCCGTTCTGGTCGCCATCAATCTGCTCATGTTGGATCCGGAAGGCGTCGGGGACGTGCTGGCGGATTACGTCGACGCGGGCGGTGGGGTCGTCCTGTCGAGCGCCGCTTTCGTGCCCGGATGGGAGGTTACAGGACGGCTGCTATCGGAAGGCTATGTGCCGGTGGTCGGCCGTGGCGGGGTGACCGGACCTTCTGCCCTGAAGGACTGGGACGCGTCGCACCCGATCATGGACGGGGTCGCCACGGCTTCGGCATACCTGGCCGGCATCGCCCTGGCACCCGGGGCGGAATGGATCGCCGGTTGGGCGGACGGGATGCCTTTCGCGGTGGCCAACTCGCATCAGGTCGTGGCGGTCAACGCTTATTTCGGGTCAGGGTACTGGTCGGGAGACATGCCGAGACTCCTGCGCAATGCCCTGCTGTTCAGCCGCAATACCGTCCCCTGGCTGTCCGTGAGGCCGACCACCGGACTCGTACCGCCCGGGGGGAGCCTCGACCTGGCAGTCAGGCTCGATCCCCAGGGTGTCCCGGCGGGAGAGTACGACGCCGAGATCGTGTTTCACACCAATGACCCCTCCCGTCCTCGACCGAAGGTCGCGGTGCACCTGGGCCTGAGCGGCAAGCCGGATCTGACTGCCTCACGGGTCTCGGTTGATTTTGGATCCCTGCTGATCGGACGGTCAGTGCCCAGGGTCGTGACGCTCAGGAACAACGGCACCGAGCGGCTGAATATCCACGCGATCGAGATCGACAATCCGGAATTCAGGGCCCCCGGCGAGGCATTCACGCTCGCGCCGCGCGAGCGGAAGGATCTGTCGATTACATTTCTTCCCGGATCGCCGGGTCCGAGGGCAGCGACGCTTTCAATCCGCAGCGATGATCCGGACACGCCGGAGCTCGCCATTGCGCTTCAAGGGGTCGGCCTGGCCGAGGCCCGGGCTGGAATCTTGCCGCTCTCGGTCTCGCAGACCCTCCTCACGGGGGCGGCAGCCGTACAAAACGTCACGATCCGCAACACCGGCGAGGGCGTCCTCGATTTCGAGGTGTTCCCCCGATCCGACAGCCTTCCGGTCGATGCAACAGGTGACGATGCACAGGCGACGTCGGTCGAGCCTGCCACGCCCGCATCCGCCCGGCCGAGCGTCCTGCTCGTGCAAAGCAGCAATCCATGGAAGACCTTCTCGAACCAAACCGTGCTCGAAAGCAACGGAATCCTCTACGACATGATCCTGGGGGAGCAGCTTGCGACGACGGACCTCGATCGCTATCGGATGGTCCTCGTTGCCAGCGATCAATCCGATGCGTTCTACGACGCGCTCGCCTCCCAGATGGAGCGGTTGAATGACTTCGTGGATCGTGGAGGAACCCTGGAGTTCCATGCCGCGGGATGGGGATATGCATTGGGATCTCCCGCGATCGTCCAGCTTCCGGGAGGCATGGGAATCGAATTTGCGGAAAGCGTCGGGAACTTCGTCCTGGATCCGCTCCATCCGATGCTGGTCGGGATTCCCGGCTTTTTTTCTGGTGTCGACGAGGGACAATCGGTTTTCAGCTCGATCCCTCCAGGGGCGCGGCCGCTCCTCCGGGACGGGAACGGCCGAATAAACCTGGTCGAATACCGCTTCGGATCAGGCATCGTCATCGCGGTGGGCGCCTCTCTCGAGTTCTTCTATGAGCACGACCATCCGGCCCGCGGGCTGCTCGCCAACATAATCCGCTATGCCGAGGGCCGCGCGCCGAATTGGCTGGACACGGCCCCGCGCTCAGGGTCGATTCCGCCGGGCGGGGCGGAGAATGTGCAGGTTCGCTTCGACGCCTCGGGCGCGAGGGCCGGGACCTATCCAGGGGTGGTGGAGATCCGGACCAACGATCCCGTCGCCCCCGTAACTGCGGTGCCGGCGGTCATGACGGTGAGCGACGGGCCGGATCTGGACATTTTCGGGGAGCTTTTGGAGCTCCAGTCCAAGAAGACCTTCTTCGACGCGGGGGCCGTGACCACCCACTCGTTCCCGGTTCCGGTGCATCCGAACGGGGAGGGCAGGCTCTTCGTCACGGTCGAGGGAGACTTCGGCTACCTGCCCGAAGAGGCGAGCGTCTTCGCCGAGGGGACGCTGCTCGGCACGGTGGGCCCGACCGGCAGGGACTGCGCCGCCGACGGCACGCGAACCTTCCGGCTCGACCCCGATTTCCTGGCCGCGCTGGCGGCGGATGGGAACATCGAGGTCGAAATAAGAAACGCTCCGTCCGTCGGCGTTTGCTTTGAGAACTCCCACACCGCAAGGCTGCAGTTCGGGGGCGAGCGGGATCCGGCCGATCGGCTCGACTTCCACGACGTCATCGTTGGCGCCCGCAGGACGCTCGGCCTGACCGTCAAGAACCGCGGTACCGAGCCGTTGCAGGTCTTTTCGATAGCCTCCACCGGCGCGGAGTTCTTGTCTTCGTCGAGCTCTCTGGAGCTGGCGCCGGGCGCGTCAGCCCCGGTGCGGATCACTTTCAACCCGCAGAACGAGGGGGGATTCGCGGCGGTCTTAAGGTTTTCCAGCAACGATCCGGACGAGCCGCTCGTGGAGATCCCGCTTTCCGGCCAAGGCGTTCCTGCTCCGGTAGCCGGCATCCGCCCCGAGGCGCTGGGAGCCGTGCTCCGATCGGGAGAGGAAGAGACCCAGAGCCTGCTGCTCTCGAACACCGGAAGAGGTCGCCTCGATTACTCTACGGTCGTGGTTCCGCGGACTTCCGACGGGGCGCCGTGCGATGCGGAATTCGCCTACATCACCGAATTCGTAGCCGGGAACCTGAGGACGATCGATCTGGGCACGGGCGACTTGGTGACGCTGGCGGGCGGGCTCAACACGCCGATAGGCGTCGTCTTCGACCGCGCCGCCCACAGGCTCCTCGTCGTGAGCCACGATAGCGGATCCCTTTCCGCCATCGACGCCTCCTCAGGTGCCATCACCCTCATCGCCACCGGACTGCGGCAGCCGTACGGCCTCGCCCTGGATGCTGCCCGAGGCGTGGCGTACATCGGCGAGTTCAATAGCCATCGGCTGATGGCCGTCGACTTGGCCGACGGGACAATCCACCCCGTGGCGACGGACCTTCCTGCGCCCACGGGGGTCGCCCTGAACCGGCTGGGGACTGCAGCATATATGACCGGAATCAGCGCGGGGATCGGCTCCGGGAAGCTTTCCAGGATTGATCTTTTCACAGGAATGGTCACGACCATTGCCGAGAACTTCGGACTTGCCTACGACGTGGCCCTCAGTCCGGATGAGACGACGGCGTACGTCATGGACTTCCAGAGTGGGCTCTACCGGGTGGACCTGGCTACCCGCGCCGTGAGTCGCGTCGGCCCCGGCTTTCGCTACGGAGCTTCGGTGGTCCTGGATCCCCTGGGAGAAAAGGCCTTCGTGACGCAATATCTCTCCAATCTGCTTTCCTTGGATTTGGCGACGGGGGCCGTGCACCACCTGGCCACCGGACTGGACCAACCGCTCGGCATCGCGCTGGAAGTGGAATCGGGTTGTGGCCGTTTTTTGAGGCTCGAGCCGACTTCAGGATCCGTAGGCCCCGGCAGCGAGCAGCCGATTCAAGCTCGCTTCGGCACGCAAGGCCTCCCGGAGGGAACCTATCGTGCCGACCTCGTGGTGAAGAGCAACGATCCTTTTCACCAGAACCTCCTTGTTCCGGCGACGCTCGAGGTCGCAGGGGTTCCGCGGATTGAAGTTTCCCCCCCTTCCCTCGACTTCGGGCCCACGTACGTCCCGTATACGGGCCATCTTCCTTTGAGCGTGCGCAACGCGGGAAGTGGAACGCTCCGCATCGACGCCCTGACCTCCGAGGGGGATTTCTCGACCAGCGGTCTGTCGCTTCCCCTGGAGCTTCCAAGCGGCGCTTCCCGGCCCTTCGACATCGCGTTCCGTCCGACCCTCACCGGGACGCGCTCCGGATCCCTCACGATCGCCAGCAATGATTCAGAGCATCCGGCGATGATCGTTCCGCTGATCGGCGTCGGCATGGACCCACCGATGGCGCGGGTGACTCCGAGTTCCCTGGAAGCGTCAGTTCCGGCCGGCACCGCCGCCTCACAGATTCTGACCGTGACAAACCCCGGGGCCAGCGATCTTCTCTGGTCCTCGAGCTTCGCCGTGGCGGGGGGTAACGTCGCCTCCCACGTCTCGCAGGAATTCGGCAAAGACGAGGCCGACACCCGGGCTGGAATCCTGGGCGCCGGAGGTCCCGATGGATTCGGTTATCGCTGGAGCGACTCCGACGCACGGTTCGGGCCGGCCTTTTCCTGGACCGACATCCGGGATTCCGGCACGCCCATTCCCATCCTCGGCGATGATCAGCTCAGTGAGCCTATCCCGCTCGGCTTCTCGTTCCCGTTCTATGGAAACTCCTTTGAGTCGGTCAGAGTATCCACCAACGGCTTCCTCACCTTCTCGAGCACGGGATCGGCGCCTACCAACCAGCCCCTTCCGACTCCGGGCGCTCCCCGCAATCTTCTGGCGGGTCTCTGGGACGATCTCGTCCTGGCTTCGCCGGGAAGGGTCAGGTACCTGAACGACGCCGGACGCTTCGTGGTCCAGTACACCGAAGCAAGCCTTCTGAGAGCTTCCACGTCGCTCACGTTCCAGATCATTCTCTATCCGGACGGGCGCGTCCTTTATCAGTACCTGAGCCTGAGCGGTCCCCTCAATGGCTGCACGGTGGGAATCCAGAACCCGGCAGGGGACGACGGCCTGACGGTGGCTTTCAATGCCCCCTACCTTCACGATGGTCTGGCGCTCGAATTCCTGCGGGGATCAATTCCGTGGGTGTCGCTGGTCCCCTCATCGGGCATCGTCCCGGCGGGGAGCTCGGTCCCTGTACGCGCCGATTTAGACGCGTCGCGTCTCACGGCCGGTGAGTACCGGGGAGAGATCCGTGTATTGAGCAACGATCCGGCGCTGCCGCTTCTCACCGTCCCCGCGCTCATGGCCGTCACCGGCGTCCCGGCGGTCGAGCTCGATCGTTCCACCCTCGATTTCGGCACCACCTTTCTTGGATATCCAAAGACGTTGCCGGTGAAAGTCAGCAACACTGGCACGGCTCGGCTGCAGATCGGGTTCGAGATTGACGGAGACTTCACCATCTCGCACGCCGGGCTGGGGACGCCGGATGCACTGGAGCCGGAAGGCAGTCTCGTAGTCAACGTGGTTTTCGACCCTACTGAAACGGGGACCAGAACCGGTACTCTCATGGTCCAGTCCGACGATCCTGACGAGCCGTCCATTGCCATCCCTGTGGCAGGCCTCGCGTCCTTGCCTCCGGTGCTGGCCGTCTCCCCCGCGTCCTTGAGCGCAGCGCTTCCCTCAGCGCGGCGCGAAACCAGGCGCCTTACTCTGGAGAACACGGGAGACAGCGACCTGCACGTTCAGCTGCAGGTTGTCGTCTCGCCGGAACCGCCAGCCCACCAGGCGGCGGCATCTACTTCCGAAGCGCAGACAGCTCTTGTCATCCCCGGCTCTTCGGATGCTTCCACGGGTGAGCTCTCGCTTGGTGAATTCGAGCCCCTCCCGTCCAGCCCGAAGCCTCTGACTTGCGTCACCGAGGATGCGGATCGGCTCACCCTGTACGGCCAGGAGGACGAAGGAAATGAGTTCTACCGATACGACGCCGCCTCGGGGGCATGGCAGGCGCTGGCGCCTTCGCCCATTGCAGCGCGAAATAACGGGGGGGCGGCCCTCCTGGGAGGGAAGATTTACACCGTTTACACGGGGAACTCGGAAATGGGCATCTACACCATCGCCACTGACAGCTGGTCGAAGCGTAGCAGTCCCGTCAGCGCGGGGACCGGAGTCATAGCCAGTGACGGGGTTCGCTATCTCTATCTCGCGCTGGGCACCGCGCTTTTCCGCTTCGAGCCGGATACGGGAGCCGTGCTTTCCCTTAGGGCCGCTCCCTTCACGTTCGGCCGATGGGGGGGATTACGTTATTTCGACGGGCGCCTCTACGGGCAACAGGGCAATGGAGGGACCGGCTTTGGCGTGTATATGGTTGCAAGCAATACCTGGCGGAAGCTTCCATTACTCCCCGCCACAGCGGTCCTCGGCAGTGCCATCGATCCGATCGGCCGACTGTACTGCGCCTATGGGCCAGATTCAGGGAACAGCCTGTACATCTTCGACATCGACCAAGGGTTCTGGCGTACCGTTTCCATCCCCTGGTTCAACGTTGGAGATGGTGCATTGAGCTGGCTTCCGGGGCCGTCGGCCGGCATCTATTTCATTCAGGGAGATCTGGGGACTGGAATGGGCCGATGGTCGACCCGCCCCTTATTTGTTGCCGTCTCCCCCCGGCAGGCGACGATTCCTCCGGGAGGTTCGCTGGAGGTCGAGGTCGGCTTCGACTCGACCGGCCTCCCGGTCGGGACGCGTGCGCTCAGCCTGGCGATCGAGAGTGATGATCCATTGCGGCCCAGGGTGATCGTGCCGGCATCGCTCGAGGTCTACTCCGACTACGACGAGGATGACGTCCGGGACAGTGCCGACAACTGTCAGTTCAACTACAACCCGGGCCAGGAGGATGCCGACGTAGACGGTCTCGGCGACCTATGCGATCTCTGTACCGACATCGATCAAGACCTTTATGGTGATCCGGGATTCTCCGGCAATGTCTGCTCTCTCGACAATTGCCCGGCTCTTTACAACCCTGCGCAGGAAGATGGAGACGCGGATGGATTGGGGGACCCATGCGATGCCTGCCCGCAAGATCCTGAAAACGATCAGGACCTGGACGGTCTCTGCGCGCTGGCGGACAACTGCCCCTCGGTAGGCAACGCCGACCAGCAGGACGACGATGGCGATGGGGCCGGCGACGCCTGCGACAACTGTCAGGGGTTGGCCAACCCAGGACAATCGGACGGTGATGCGGACGGAATCGGTGATGCTTGCGATCTCTGCGCGGCCACCGCCGACCCGTTGCAGGAGGATACCGATTCCGATGGTCTAGGGAACGCCTGCGACAACTGTCCGTCAACGTCGAATCCCGGCCAGGAGGATTTCAACAGCGACGGCTCTGGCGATGCCTGTCAACCCACGCTGGTCCTCGGCGGCGTGCGCCAGAACGGCGATGGCACTCTTTGGGTGCGCGCGACGGCCGGCGATCCGCAGGGAGACCCGCTGTCCGGGCACATCGATGTAGTGCCTGCCAGCTTCGTCGACGAGGCGGTTCCCGACGTCTTCATCGACCCTGAAGGGTGCCGAAAAGCGCTGCTTCCCGACGGCGTGGCGGGGGAGGGCATCGGCTATGGAAACATCAGCTTTGGGGAGCCGATCCTTTTTGATCTCGATCCGGCGCTCGGCTGCTCCGATGCGCTGAGCGATTTCGAGATAGCTCCCGGGACCTGCTCGGACCCAGTCGGGCCATTCGATGCGATGTTGCGGATTGCCGGTCTTCCGCTGCCGCTCGATTTCTGTATCCGGCGCGTCGACAACCCGGCCGTCCGTTTCGAGTTCATGCTAACGGGCTTTGACGAGTATTCGGCTCATGTGCGCTCACGCACTGGCGGCCACACGGTCCTGCCGTTCGACTCGTGGCCTTCGCCTCCCATGGAACTGGGCGCGGCGCTCGAGACGGGCGCCTTGTACCACTTGACCCTCGAAATTTCCGACGGCGCGACGGTGCCGGTCTCGGCGATGATTCCGTTTGTCTACCAGGGAGAGACGCGCGTGGCCTTCAGTGCACCTCCCACGGCGCGAGCCCTTGCCGCACCCCGTGTCGAATGCGAGGGTCCGCAGGGAGCCTCGGTCCTGCTCGATGGCTCGGGCTCGAGTGATTCCGGCGGGTCGGCCGGGGAGGGTATTGTTTCCTACGAGTGGTACCGCGGCTATGGGAGCGGCGGTCAGGTCTTGCTAGGTACCGGAGCTTCCTTGCAGGTCACGCTTCCGTTGGGAACCCATGATTTGCAACTCAAGGTCACGGACGAAGCCGGGGAGTCGGATGTTGCCTCCCTGTCCGTGACGGTCGAGGATACGACCCCGCCGGTTCTTGCCTGTCCGAGCACGAGTCCGCACGAATGCTCCTCTCCCGCCGGGGCCGTCGTTTCCCTGATGGCGACCGTAGCCGATGCGTGTGATGCCGGCGTTGTCGTCCGGAACAGCAGGGGAGGTGGTGTTGACGCGAGCGGCACCTTCCCCATCGGCGAAAGCGCGCTGACGTTCGAAGCGACCGACAGCTCCGGGAACGTCGCCACTTGCGTCGCTGCCGTCACGGTTCGCGATACGGTGGCGCCCAGGCTCGAAGGCGCGGCCAGCCCTTCGGTGCTCTGGAAACCTGATCACCGAATGGTCCCGGTGAGCTTGGCCCTGCAGTCCTCTGATGCCTGTACTGCGGCGCCTGCGATAACCCTGCTCTCTGCGAGCAGCTCCGAGCCGGACGATGCGCCGGGAGGCAGCGACGGAAACACCACGGGGGACATCTCAGGAGCCGACCTGGGGACTCCTGACCGGGAAGTCCAGCTGCGCGCCGAGCGCTCGGCTTCCGGCCCCGGCCGCACCTATACGCTCGTTTACGAAGCCGTCGACGCAGCGGGGAATCGCACCCGGAAGACCGTCATCGTCACCGTGCCGCACCATCTCACCAATTAGCTCCAGCCGGCCTCTGAACCCGCTGATATTCCTAGCTCTCCCAATAGGGCGGCGGTTTCCGGCGATCGAGAGTATGATCCCGGCCGCTCCCGCTCCGCGTACCGGATGCGACCCATCATCGGGTGCCATCTCATAATGAGGAGGCTGCGTTGCGTCGGCTCTTGATGGTCTTCTGTGTCGTGACACTCGTTGGAAGCGTCCTGGCGGCTTCGAAGCCGCCGGCCGCTTCGTTCAGCGTCGTCGAAGCCGGCATCCCGGAGATGCAGGCGGCTTTGGAGGCCAACCGCGTCACGTCCCGGCAGCTCGTGCAGCAATATCTGGTGCGGATCGCGACCTACGAGGACAAGCTGCATGCCGCCATCACGATCAATCCGAAGGCGCTGGAGGAGGCCGACGCGCGGGACCGGGAGCGTAAGGAGAAGCATCTGCGCGGACCGCTGCACGGCATTCCGATTGCCATAAAAGACAACATCCAGACCACCGATCTGCCCACCACCGGTGGCGCGCTGGCCTTCGATGGATTCGTGCCGCCTTATGAAGCGACTCTCGTGAAGAACCTGCGTGAGGCGGGTGCGATCATCCTGGCCAAGACGCAGATGACGGAGCTGGCCAATTTCGTCGCGAGCGGCATGCCCGGCAACTACAACGCCGTGAGCGGCTACGGCATGAACCCCTATGACCCGCGCAGGGACCCGCGGGAGGCGACGGCGGACGGGCGCCCCATTCTCACCGTGGCCGGCTCGAGCTCGGGCATCGGTACCACGGCGAATCTCTGGGCCGCCAGCGTCGGCACGGAAACTTCCGGGTCGATCCTCACACCTTCCAGCTACACGATGCTCGTGGGCATCAAGCCGACGGTTGGCCGCATCAGCCGCTACGGCGTCATTCCCATCACGGCCGATCAGGACACGGCCGGGCCGATGGCGAAGACCGTGACCGACGCTGCCATTCTTCTCGGCGTCCTGGAGGGGAAGAGTCCCGATCCCCAGGATCCCGTGGATACGGCGTGCGGGCGCCCGGGTGATTACAGGCGTTTCCTGAACCGGGCCGGCTTGAAGGGGGCGCGCATCGGCATCCCCCGGGCCTTCTTCTATAACAAGGTTGCCATTCCCGGGGAGAAGGAGCCCGACGGAGGGCTCAACCCCGATCAGGCGAAGCTGATGGACGAAGCCATCGCCGTCCTGAAGCGGGAAGGGGCGGTCATCATCGACCCGGCCGACCTGCCGAGCATCCTGGCCCCCGAGGCGGGCGACAATCTCCTGAAGTGGGGTCCGTGCGGCGGGTACGACGAGGCGAAGGGGAAGGATGCCGATTGCTCCGTCGTCCTCAAGTACGGCATGAAGCGGGATTTCAACAAGTGGCTGGCCTCTCTCGGAGCGGCGGCCCCCGTGAAGACGCTGACCGAGCTGCGGCTGTGGAACGTGGCGCACCAGAGGGGCGGCGCCATCAAGTACGGGCAGGCGCAGCTCGACATCTCCGACGAGATGAACGTGGAAACCGATCGGCCGCGTTACGAGGCCGACCTGGCGAAAAACCTGCGGCTCACCGCCAAGGAAGGAATCGACAGCGTGATGGACCGGGAGAAGCTGGATGCGCTCCTCTTCCCGTCCTCGAGCGGCTGCTGGGTATCGGCGATGCCGGGCTACCCGACGGTGATCGTTCCGCTGGGGTTCGTTCCCAATGCGCCAACGCCTCCCTTCCCCGCGGGCGTGGAAGCGAAGCCGTCACCCTATGGAGTCAGCTTCGCCGGGAAGGCCTGCAGCGAGCCGCGTCTCATCGAGCTGGCCTATGCCTTCGAGCAGGCCACGAAACGGCGCGTCCCGCCTCCTTTCGCTCCGTAGTCTCGTGGCCGTGCAAGCCGTAGCCGCCGGACACCTCCCGCGCGCCCGCGGGGCGCATCTGCTCTGCATAAACTCCTTGACAGCCTGCGGGTCACGTCGTATAAGTCATTTAGATTCATGGAGTCACCTAAAGTCATCGTCACGAAAGTCGGGGGCATGCTCGCCCGAACGATTTGCCGGGGATTCGGCCTTACGCTCCTGCTCTGTCTGGTGGGTAGCCCAGATCCGGCCGTTGCCTCCGACTGGGCGGCGATGGAAGGTCTCATCGTCGATGAGAATCGCGCGCCGCTTCCCGGGGTCACCGTGGTGGTCAGCAATGCCAGCCTGGCCACCGGCGAGCGCGGGACTACCACAGACTCCGCGGGACGCTACCGGATAACCTCGCTCCCGTCGGGAAGGGGGTACCGGCTGCGCGCCTCCCTCCCCGGCTACGCGCCCATCGAATTCACCGATCTGACGCTCACCGCCGGGAAGACCTTTAACCAGGACATGCAGCTGCGACCCTCTTCGGAGCTGCAGCAGCGCATTCGTGTGGCCGGGCGCTCCGACACGGTGGACACCGAAAGCGTCACCACCTCCACCACCTTCTCCTCGAGCTTCATCGGGGAGCTGCCGGTGTTTGGGCGCGACTATCAGGAGCTGCTCACGCTCGCCCCCGGCGTGACCGACGTCGACAAGACCGGCAATCCGAACATCCATGGGGCGCGCTCCACGGACGTCATCACGCTGGTTGACGGCGTCAGCACGACGGATCCGTTCACCGGCTACTTCGGCCAGCAGCTCAACATCGAGTCGATCCAGGAGGTCGAGGTGATCACCGCGGGCGCGCCGGCGGAATTCAGCCGGGCGCAGGGCGGCTTCGCGAACATCGTGACGAAATCCGGCGGCAACGAGTTCCAGGGGACCTTCAAGCTCTTCGTTCGCAGCCATCGCGTCGACGGCGATGGCGCCGGGGTCGATCCGCCGGACCTCAGTGGGCTAGGCGGCGGCTCGAGCGTGCGCGAGATGTCGTTCACCGATATCAAGCCGTACCTGTCGCTCTCCGGCGCCTTCGTCCGCGATCGTCTCTGGTACTACCTGGCCAGCGAGTACATCCAGGAAGAGACGCCGGTGAACGCGGTGACGCAATCCTACGTGACGCGCACCACGGGGCTTCGCGAGTTCGGCAAGCTGACCTGGCAGGCGACGGCGGCACAGAAGCTGGCGCTCTCGGTGATCTTCGATAGGACCCAGGACGAGGACCAGGGTCTGGGGAGCTTTACCGCCGTCGAATCGGGTTACACCTTCCGCCGCGGCGGACCGACCTACACCCTCAAGCACTCGGCGCTGCCCAAGTCGACCCTCATCTTCGAGACCTCGGCCTCCTGGTTCGACAATCGTTTCCAGGTCGTCCCCACGATCGACGCCGACACCAACGGCAACGGGACGCTGTTCATCGATTACAACCAGAATGGCATCCTGGAGGCAAACGAGCGGGACCCCGGGGAGGACTATGACTTCGATGGTGCGTACGACATCCACGAGGAGCTCTTCGCGAGCCGCCCCGACGCTCAATACGACCTGGACGCGGACGGCCGCCGCACCACGCAATTCGGGTGTGAGGGGCGGGAGCACGAGGACCTCAACTGCAACGGCTCGATCGACCGGGAAATAGATCTCGACCGCGACGGCACCGTGGATCCGGATGAGGACACGGGCCTCAATCTGCCCTGCGCCCAGTCGGCCTTCGGCTACTGTCTGGGCGCCTCGCGGCCGGTGGCCGCCGGCACCGCCGGCAACGGTGTCTTCGACACGGAGGACGCCAACGCGAATGGGCTGCTGGATGTCGTGGCCGATTCGGGGCAAACCCCTTTCCCCTTCTGGAACGACGTCAACGGTAACGGCCTTCCGGAGGCGGGGGAATATCGCCGTCCCCAGGCCCCCGACCGCGACTACCTACAGGATTCCTACGGACGTACCTCCGGACCCTATCCCTACAGCCACGACGACCACCGCTCACGCCTGACGCTGAGGGAGGACTCCTCGGCCTATGTGGGAGATCTGTTCGGGACCCACGACCTTCGAATGGGCCTGGTCTACGAGCAGGAGAGCTATGCCGGCTACACCGAAATAAGGCCAACCCTGTTCGCACAGGGGCTGCAGACCCGGGTTGCGACCAGGCACACCCCGAGCCAGACCCCAAGAGGCTTCTTCGGGTTCTTCGCCATTCCCGTGAGCGGCAACCCGACGGCGGACGGGGATAACTTCGGGGTCTACTTCCAGGACAGCTACAAGCCGGTCCCCAATCTTTCGATCGGGTTGGGGCTGCGGCTGGACGTCGAGCGTCTCACTTCCTCCGGCTACACGCCGTTCGATCCCGCCGAGGAGCGCCGCGCCTACGATGGGCTGCTGCTCGCCGCCGGCTCGGACACGAATCCCTACGATCAGGTGGGCACCGCCGGCCTCTGTGGGGACCCTCTCGCACAGTGTCAGGGAGTCACACCCAACCTGCGCATCTCCCAGATCTACTCCGGGCTGAAAGCGGCTGCCCCGAAGCGTCTCGCCCGGCATCAGCTGAGCCGGGAGCTGCTCTCGCCGTTTCTCGAAAAGCTCCTGGGGAGGGCTCCCACGGCGGCTGACTTCCTGGCCAGCGGCATCAATCCCCGCCGGCCCGAGACGGTGGAGCTGGAGAACCATAACCTCGCGCCCCGGCTGAGCGTCTCCTGGGATCCCTGGGGAGACGGCAAGACGAAAGGGTTCATGTCGTGGGGACGCTACTACGACAAGCTCTTCCTGCAGTCGATCGCTCTGGAGCAGGGGCCCGACCAGCTGTCGCGCTACTACAGCTTCGATTTCGACGGCGTGAACAGCCAGACCGGGAAGCCTGACCGCCAGATCGGCCCGGTCATCTCCAACTCCCCGGCCTCGATCACCTCGGTGGACCGCGATTTGTCCACCCCTTACAGCGACGAGATGACGCTGGGGTTCGAGCGGGAGATTGCTCCGGAAGTGTCGTTGCGCCTCACCTATATCCGCCGGGATTACCGGGACCAGCTGCAGGATGTCGACATCAACCACTATCAGACGATCGATCCCGTCACCGGAATGCCACGAGATGCCCTCGGACAGGTTGTCTGCGGAAGCGGCGGTGACGTCCCCGTGCGGAACCAGTGCCTGCCCATTCCTGACGGGCTACCCGATCTCTACGTGCACAACTTCTTTTTCAATCGCATCTTCCACCTCGGAAACAGCAATGCCCAGGAGTACCGCGGATGGGAGCTGGAGCTGGTGCGGCGGCTCAGCCGGAAATGGCAGCTCGAGGGCAGCTACACCTGGTCCGAGGCGACCGGGGACGCGGAGAGCTATCTCTCCGAAAGCGGCGACGATCCCTCGCTCGTCGAGTACGAGCACGGCTACTTGAGCTACGACCAGCGGCACGTGGTGAAGCTCAATGCCATTGCCTATCTGCCTGGGGATTGGCGGATCGGCGGCAGCGCCCAGTGGTCGTCGGGACTGCCCTATTCGGAGGTCTTCAACGGCCGCGCGCTGGACGACGCCGGCTTCGCCCAGGGCAGGGTGGTGTACGGGCACATCGACCAGAACGGCACCGGCGCTCTGGTGCGGGAGGGACGCAACATCCATCGCAACCCGGCGTCTTATCTGTTCAACGTGCGGGTGCAGAAGAACTTCGTCCTCGGCAAGGCATCGGCGTCCGGTTTCCTGGAAATCTATAACCTGCTGAACACCGACGACCTGCGGGTTTACCAGGTGGAATGGCTGCAGTTCGGCGAGATCGTCCACACGGTCGAGCGTTCCATCGCCACGCGCGATTTCGGCCGCCGCTTTCAGTTCGGGTTCCAGGTCTACTTCTGAGAATCGGCCCCCACACGACAGACTCGGCCTGACCATCAACCTGCCATCGCGGCCACGGGCCCTTCCGAATGGTTGCTATGGTCACAGGAAAAAGAAATCCCGGCGGGCGGCCTGGAAGCCGCCGCGCCGGGACTTTTCCCTCTCTCCGGAATTACCTCAATCCGAAGGCGAAATCGATCGTCGTGTTGTCGGCGAGGGTGACGCGGTAGACGTAGGTGGTATTCGCGATCATCATCTTCGTCGACATGTTGAAGATCCACTGCCTGCCCGTCGGATCCCAACGGAAATCGGTGTCCGGGGTGGTGGAGAGGACCGCCTCGTCCACGTCCGTGGCCGTCCCGTAGGTCTTCTGGATCAGCCGGAAGCTGCTCACCACACCGGACGACCCGACGGAAACCCCGTTGGCATCGCACACCCGGAATTTCGCCGGGACGGTGCTCTTCTGCTTGAAGACGCTGGTCCCGTCGGCGTTGATGGGCTGGAGGATCGTGTGCCCGGTCGAATCGAGACAGGCGCCCAGGCTGGCGAACTGGACGTTGTAGGACTTCGTCAGAGTCGCCTGGTTGCCTGCGAGGTCCGTGCTCGTGACCGTCACCGACTTGGAGCCGATGCTGGCGGTATCGAGGCTGGCGCCATTGGCCAGCGATCCGGAGCAGGTGCTGACGCCGGAAGTCGCGTCGCTGCAGGAGAATTGCGATGCGACCACGGAGTTCAGGACGTAGCCGCCCGATCCCGGAGAGGTGATGGAGATCACCGGGGCGGTCTTGTCCAGCTTGATGGTCTTCGGCGCGGCGCTGGTGCTGAGGCCGGCCTGGTTGGTGCAGGAGCCGTTGAAGGTGGCGCCGGTGGTGTCGCTGGTCTGGTATTGATCCCCGGTGCAGCTGACCGGGCCGCTGATCGAGTCGGAGCCGTAGGCACCGATGGTGACGTCGCTGATGTACCAGCCGTTGGAACCGGGCGTGCCGGAGATGACGCCGAGCTGAGCGCTCGGGCCGGTCTTGTCGACTTTGACGGTCAGGGTGGCGCCGGTGATCAGGCCGGCGTCGTTCGTGCAGGAGCCGCTGAAGCTGGCGCCGGTCGTTTCATCGTTTTGGTGCTGGTCGCCCGTGCAGGTGACGGGTCCGCTGACCTCGTCGCTGCCCGACGTGCCGATCGTTACGTCGCTCGTGTACCAGCCGTTGGAGCCGGCCGTGCCGGAAGTAACGGCCATCTGAGCGCTCGGGCCGGTCTTGTCGACCTTGACGCTCAGCGGCGCGGCGTCGGTGCTGAGCCCGGCGTCGTTGGTGCAGGAGCCGCTGAAGATGGCGCCGGTCGTCTCGTCGTTCTGATGCTGGTCGCCCGTGCAGGTGACCGGTCCGCTGACCGAATCGCTGCCCGAGGTGCCGATGGTTACGTCGCTCGTGTACCAGCCGTTGGAGCCGGCCGTGCCGGAGGTAACGGCCATCTGAGCGCTCGGACCGGTCTTGTCGACCTTCACGGTCAGAGGGGCCGCGTCCATGCTCTGTCCCGCAGCATTGGTGCACGAGCCATTGAAGGTGGTTCCGTCCGTCTCGTCGCTCTGGTGCTGGTCGGCGGTGCAGGTGACCGGACCGCTGACCGAATCACTGCCCGACGTGCCGATGGTGACGTCGCTGACGTACCAGCCGTTGGCGCCGGCCGTGCCGTCCGTCACGGCGATCACCGCGTTCGGACCCGTCTTGTCCACCTTGATCGTCAGCGGCGTTGCCGGCGAGATCAGCCCGGCTCCGTTCGTGCAGGAGCCGAAAAACGTGGTCCCCGCAGTATCGGTCGTCTGCTGCTGGAGCGGCGTGCAGCTCACCGGACCGCTCATCGAATCGCTGCCCGAGGTGGCGAGGGTGACATCGCTCGTGTACCAGCCGTTGGCACCGAGCGTCCCGGAGGTGACCGCCAGCGAGGCGCTGGGGGCCGTCGCATCGCGCTTGATGGTGACCGACCGGGAGCCCGTTCCGCCGGCGCTGGTCGCGATGCAGGTGAAGGTAACGCCGTTGGTGTCGGCGCTGACACTGCTGGCGCCGCATCCGGACATGTTGGTCACGCTCGATTCCGGATCGCTGACGCTCCATCCGACGCTCACATTGCTCACGTACCAGCCGTTCGTCCCCAGCAATCCGGTGACGTTCGGGGTGATGACCGGCGCCGTGCTGTCATTGTTGCAAACTCCCGTGACGCTGAACGCAATGGTCGTGGCGGTGTCGTTGAAGGTGGCGTCCCCCGCGAACTCCGCCCGCAGGGAAGCGGCACCGGGCGCGACCGTCAGGCTCACGGATGCCACGCCGTTGGAGCCGGTGATCCCGGTGGCGCTCTCCGTTCCCAGGGTAAAGGTCACGGGCTTGCCCGCAAGCCCGGCGAAAGGAGAGTTGTTCGGGCCCGTCTTGAACTCCAGGGTAGCGCTCGCGGTGATCGTGGAGCGGCAGGCGCCCGAGCTGGGACTCATCGAGGAGGAGGTGATGCGCGTCGGCGTCCCGTCGGTGAAGGTGTTCATGGCCTCGGAGACGCTGCCTGAGGCCACCAGATAGAAGCGCACCCCCTGATGCTGCCACTCGGGGGAGAAAGTGGTGTCGTGAATCGCTCCCGTCTCGTCGGCCGTGGTGCTCCACGCCAGCTCCTCATGGAGCTCCGGCACCTCGTGCAGCGTGATGCCGACCGTCTCGCCCGGCTCCCAGCCGGAGCCGGTGATGGTGACGATCGTGCCTGGCGCGTAGTCTTCCTTGTCGGTCTTGACGGTTGCGAAAGAGTAGACCTCGGTGGATCCGCCACCCGCCGACAAAGCAACGCCTTCCTGCGACAAGGCGCTCGCAATTCCGCCCGAATGGGCCGCGTGCTGCGCCGAGGTGGCGACGAACGTGCCGCTCGCGGGGCGGAAGACCTCCGCGATCGCATCAGATCCCGAGGCGCCGCCCAGAATCAGGACCGAGCCGTTATCGGGGAGCACTACGGAGCGATGGCCGCGGCGCGCGGCGGCCATGCCGGCGGTCGGGGTCGAATCGGCGAAAGCGTGGGCATCCACGATCTCGGCCGAAGCAAGGTCGGCGGAGCCGTCGGAGCCGCCGGCCAGGAGGACCGAGCCATCCAGCAGCCGGCTCGCGGAGTGCTCCATTCTCGCGGCAGCCAGGCTGGGTCCCTGCGCCATCGAATCGGTGGCGGGGTCGTAGACTTCGGTCGTGGACAGGACCGATGAACCGTCCGAGCCGCCGGCAATCAGGACCCGGCCATCCATCAGGAGGGTGGCGCTGTGGCCGCGGCGCGGCGTGCCCAGCGCCGCCGCCGAGCTCGAGAAAGCCTGCGTCTGGGGATCGAAGATCTCCATCGAAGACAGAATCGCGCCCCCGTTGTTCCCGCCGGCGAGAAGCACCCGCCCGTCTTTCAGCAGGGTGGCGCTGAACTCGGTGCGCGGCGAAACCATGGGCTCGGTGGAGGTCCAGGAATCCGAAGCCGGATCGTAGATTTCGGCGCTGCCATGCGGGTTTCCGCCCCAGCCGACACCGCCCGCGATGAGGACCGCTCCGCCCGCGAGCTTCACCGCCTGATGGCCGCCGCGCGCGTGGGACATCGAAGCGACCGCGACAAACTCGCCGTCGGAGGTGAAGACCTGCGCCGCCGCGCTCGGTTCTTCCCCGTTCATGCCGCCCGCGATCAGGACCCGCCCATCATCCATCAACGCCGCGCTGGCGTCCGGCCGGACGTCAGCGGACGTTGAGAGCAGAGTCCAGCTCCCGCTCGGACCGCGCGTAATGATGCTGCGCGCCGGAAAGACCGCGACCACCACGATCAGCAGGAAAATGACCAACGAAAGCCGACCTTTCGTCATTACCTTTTCTCCTTCGGTCACCGGACCGGTTATCCAGGTGTTTCCAATTGCGCAAGGCAGAGAGCAGTGGGGGAGAAAGGCAATGACCATGCCACGGGGCATTTCGCCGCCGTGCTCGTCGACACGTGCCGCTAAACGCTCGAATCACGAAGGATGAGTCAGCTTTCCTGGTGACCTGGATCTGGACGGGGGGAGAATTGATCCTGCAAAGCGTTGCAGATATCTGCAAGGCTCGGGCGCATCCGAGGTGCACGCGGTTGCCGGCGGAAGCCGGCGCGGCGGCACCAGGAAATCACCGAGTGAAGGGGAGCCCCTTCGAGGGATTTCCCGGCGGTTGCGATCGGCTGGAGGATCAACAGGCCGGAAACCGCAGGAAGAACGACCCGAGGGATGGAGCCGGCGGCCGGGATTGAACCGGCGACCTACTGATTACGAATCAGTTGCTCTACCGCTGAGCTACGCCGGCCCGCCGAGCGGCCGATGCCGGCCGCTCGAACTCGTCGCGAGTTTCGAGCCTGCTCCGAAGGGGCTTTAGATTAGCCGCTGTGCCGAATTCGAGTCAACTGCCGATCGGCTGCTCGAGCGCGGATCCACCGTAGGTTGATCCCTCGCATCAGCACGCTCCGATGAACCACCTGCGTCCGTCCACCCACCACGGCGAGCCAGCGATTCGGGTCTTTCCTCCATCGTTTCCCTGCGCATGGCTGCTTAACCTAGCAGACTGCGAGTTTCGCCCACCACGCTCCATGGGGCGAAGCCGTTCCGAATCAGGACTCGCAGGACCGGTTGAGTACCCCCCCCCAAAGGCTCAACACACTTCCACGGGGGAGGCGAGGAGGAGGATTAAGGATGCGCCCTGGTTTCCGGATTCCCACCGTAATGGCCGCGCTTCTCGTGCTCGGTCCTGGCTTTAGCGAAGCGATAACCGTAGAGCGGCAGATAGAGCAGCCCAGGATCTTCCCGGTCCCGGTGCTCGTAAGAGCCGACATTCTCATGCTGGCCTGCGAGCCGCACCATACGACCATCAGGACGACCGGGAGCGTCCAGCTGCCGGGCCTCGACCTGGGGCTGTACTTCAGCAGCTTCGAAACGGGAAGCTATGGTCTTGGAGATGGGCTGGAAGACGCCCACCCGCCGGAGGAGACTCCGGTGCCGCCCGTGAGCAAGCCGCCCGTGAGCAATGCCTACCTGTGGGTGCAGTTCGCCGATGCAGCCGGAAAGCCGCTCAGCAAGCAGATGTTCGTCGGGCGATGCACGGAGGGGGCCTTCCGGATCCAATCCATCCTGGTTCTCCCCGTCATCGCGGATCCCCATCCCGGGCTCGCGCGGGTCTCGTACCGGAAAAAGCCCGACATGAGCCCCGGCGGTCCGACGGCCCTGGCGGGCGGACTCCATGTCCGCTTCATCTTCTGGAGCGTGGAGAGTCCGCGCGATACGGCGGGACATCTGATCCAGCCTGCCTCCATCGATGCCAAGCTTCTCGAAGCGGGGGCGGCTTTCCGCATTCCGAAGCAGCCCGTCGCTCCCTCGGTGCGCCGCGGCGAGCAGCTTCTCGCCGGACTGCCCGGACGCCGGAGAGATTCAGGCAATCGCGCGGAGCCGATGGCCATCAAGGAGAAGGGGGGGGCCGCAGCCGTCCCCTCTACCTGAACAGCAGGCAGAGCGCCAAAAAAAAGGCGGGGTCCGAAGACCCCGCCCTCTCTGTGGATCGCTCCGCTTACGGGCAGTTCAGGGCGGACGCCGGATCGATGTAGGGCCCGAACGTGTACGGGATGTTGATTGGCCCCGCATCGGTCCGCGCCGTGTGCAGCAGCGCCGGCTGGCCGTTGAACTGATTGTGCGTCAGCGTGCCGCCGGCCCCGGCGTTGGTGAAGGCCGCCGCCAGGTAGTAGTAGAGGCCGGCCGCGCAGATGCCGCGCGAGGTCTGAAGCGGCTTGCACTGGGCATCGGTGGTGCAGGGCATGTTGATCGTCTGCTCCTCGCCCTGGCAGAAGAAGCCCGGTGTGGTGGAATCGAGGAATTCCACCGGGTGGGGTGGATGGACGAGCGAGGCCGGCTCGCAGATGTTCAGAGGCGTCACATCGATGTTGCACGATGAGGTGTTCGGGTCGGCGCAGTTTCCGCCCGCGCCCTGGAACTCCTTGAACTTCTGGAGCACGCCGGTGCCGCCTCCGGAGCAGGTGCCCGGGTTGCCCGGGAGGCTGCATTCGGAGTTTGTGAAGCAATTCTGGCCGATCACCGGACCGGTGACGCAGGTGCCGTTGCCCACCAGGCGCCCGACGGCGTCGGTGCGCAGCAGGTTGTGCCCGTAGGTGGAGGGGAGCATCGGACCGATCGTGTACTGCAGCGAGGGAGGCACCGGCGGCGAGCAGGTGGTCTCCCCAGTCGGCTGATCGAGCAGGTTCGGGACGGCGATCACCGTCGGAGCGGTCCCCGACAGGATCAGATCCGGCAGGGTGACGGGGAAGGGGATGGCCGGACAGATCCCCTGCAACGCCGAGGTGCCTCCCGCCAAGACACCGTTCAGGTCGAAGGCCGCCGAGGTGCAGGAGAAGTCGGTGCCGCAGCGCGCTTTGGCGGTGTACTGCGCCAGCCCGCTGAACGATGAGACGTAGGAGGTCGTGGTGGACCAGTCCTGCACCACCACGCCGTCCTTGAGGAACTGGAACTGCAGGATGCCGCTCTTGCAGCCGCCGGGGTTGTCGGTGCCGAGAGCATCCAGGCGGAAGGCCTCGCCGGGCACCAGGGCCCCGTCGCCGTCGCTGTCGATCAGGACGAGCTTGGGAGTGATGCCGTTGCTGGTCCCGAGCGCTTCGTTGCAGTTGGCCGGGCTGTTGAGGGCCGGGCACTGGCTTCCCAGCGGCAGGCTGGTCGGCTCGAGCACCGGCGAGAACTGCGAGGTGATGGCGCCGGTGATCTGGACGCCGTCGATCCACCAGCCGTCGTCGTTGAGACCCACGTCGAAGGGAGGCGAGCTTCCGGGCGGCTGCAGGTAGGACTCCCAGCCGTTGGCGAACTCCCAGACCTGCCCGATCCAGCGGATGCGGACGCGCTGGCCCATGTACAGCGCCAGGTTGAACTTGCTCTGCACCCAGACGCCGTCGCCGCGGCTGCCCAGCGAGCCCGGTCCCTGGGCCTGGAAGATGTCGAAGGTGTTCGCCCCCAGAACGTTCCCGGAGTGCGACCAGACGCCGTCGGGGAAGCACATCGTCTCGCCGAACACGGTGGGATTGGTCGACTCAGCGGCGTCGGCCGGGGTGAACTCGCAGTAGCCGAACCAGGAGAAGACCTGGGAAGTGTGGTCGTAGACGTTCTGGAACGGCTCCAGCTTCATCCAGCGCCCGAAGCTGTCGGTCGCGGGGGCGGGATTGGTGTCGACCTGAATCTGCACGTCGACATAATCGCCGGCCTGACCGGGCGCGAAGTTGACCCGGTTGTCGTCCAGCAGATCGACGATCTGGTAGAAGGACATGAACAAATCGTCGACGCCCGGACTGAGCGTCAGGTTGATCGGGTTGGTGACGAAAGCCGCGACCTGTCGGAAGTGCACCGTATCGCCGGCCCGGCTGGTGGTATTGGTGTGCAGCCCCCAGTGGCCTGACTGATCGCCCTGGAATGCCTTGCCCGAGTCGGGCGAGGACAGGCCATGGATGTGCCAGTCGTTGTCGTTGTCGGGATCGATCTGGCAGCCCGAGGCCGGGGTCCGGCCCAGAACTTCCACGAAGCCGAAGCAGGGCTTGCCGGCGATCAGGTTCGGGCCCGAGCCGCTGTTCATCAGGAAGCCGATCGTGCCGGGGAACCCGGTGGTCGTCTCGAACCCTTCATAGATGAGACCGGGCAGGCACTTCCCGTTCGGGTGCACTCCGTCCTGGCAGTTGGCATCGGTGGCACAGGTGGCCCCCGGGGTCGTGCTGTCCACCGTGCACTTCGCCGGCGTGTAGGCCGGCGGAGCGCCGCCCGGCAGGTCCAGATCCTCGATGAAGGAAATCGGGATGGTGCGCTCGGTGCCTCCCGCCTGGTCCGAGTTGAGGGTCAGCGTCAGGTTGCCTCGCGCCGGGTTGGTCACGTCGGTCGTGTTCACCGTGGGCGAGATGACCATCTCGAAGTAATCGCCGTCCGCCCCGAAGGCGGTGCAGGTCGATCCGGGGCACTCGGAGTTGCTCGAGCAGCGCTGTCCGGCCTTGATGCCGCCGGCGCAGGTCCCCAGGTTGCGCGTATCCAGCGTGGCTCCCGCCGCCAGCGACGGGATCCGGATCGTCGTGTCGGTGATGCAGGTGATGTCGGGATCGCCCGTCGAAAGCGACAGCGTGACCCCCGTCAGGTTCAGGTTCGAGATGTTCTGCAGCACCAGCCGCACGCGCACCATCTCGCCGGGGTCGGCGAAGACGTCGTTGTCGCCGCAGGGCTGGTTGCCGGCGGCGCCGCACTGCGACACCTCCGGCAGGTCGCGCACCAGCGTCTTCAGAACCACCAGGTCGCCCAGCGGCACCTTGTTGCAGGAGACCGCCAGGGCGAAGAAGGGGCCGTTCTCCACGTCGTCCGGGATGCCGTTGCGGCTCTCGTCGAAGTTCCCCGAGGGATCGCAAACGTCCCCCAGACCGTTGAAGTTCCCGTCGGCCTGGACCGGGGGATTGCTGCCCGGCAGCGTGGTCGGGTTGGAGGCGACGGGGCAGTTGTCGAAGGTGTCGCGCACCGCATCCTTGTCGACGTCGTCGTTCCAGGCGGAGCAGGTGCGGGAGGTGGTGCAGGCGCCGCCGGGGCAGTCGAAGTTCAGGTAGCAGCCGAGCCCGGCGCGCGTCCCGCCGGTGCAGGTGCCGCTGCAATCGCCGTCGCAGGCGTCGCCCAGCTTGTCCACTATCGCGCTGGTGATGGGGTCGAGCCGGTCGGAGTTCGCCTGGGTGGCGTTGCTCACATTGACGCAGTTGTCGACCTTGTCGGCGATGCCGTCACCGTCGATGTCGCTGTTGTTGTTGCAGGCGGTGCCGACCGTCCCTCCGCCGGTGCTCTCCTGGCCCGGATTGTAGACATCGGGGCAGTTGTCCACCTCGTTGGCCACGCCGTCGAAGTCGACGTCGTCCCAGTCGCAGCGATCGCCCACGCCGTCGGCGTCGATGTCGACCTGATCGGCGTTGGACAGGAACGGGCAGTTGTCGCAGATGTCGCCGACCTTGTCCCCGTCCCCGTCGAGCTGCGTCGGGTTGTAGACGGTGGCGCAGTTGTCGCCGGTGTCGTCGATGGTGGCGGCATTGCAGGTGCCGGCGCCGCAGTCGGCGTTGACGGAGCAGACCAGCGCCGGGTTGTTGCTGCAGTGCTTCTGGGCGCCGCACTTGCCGTCGGCCCCGAACTGCGCGGGAACGTCGTCGGCGGTGCCGCAGATGCCGTCGCGGCCCTGCGCGGCGTCGATGCCGTCGCCGTCCAGGTTGAGGAAGCTGGACTGCCCGAAGACGCCGTTGTGGTTCGAGTCGCACAGCGGGTCTTCATAGGCGGCGAAGATGTTCTGCTCGCTGGAGGGAACGACGAAGACGGTGCCGGGGGAGTTGAAAGTTCCCGACACGGTGATGGTCCCCTTGAAGATACCGGTGTTGATGCCGGTCTCGGTCGCCACCCCCACCTCGCCGGGGAAGGGATCGGCGTTGGAGAAGGCGCGGAACTGGACCGTGTCGATGGTGGTCGGAGTGCCGCGCGCCGGGTCGGAGTTGACCTTGGGATCGTTGATGACCACCTGCAGCGCCTCGTCGCAGTCGTACAGGTTGGTGCGGTCGACCGACAGGGTGGCGCAGGGCAGTCCGGCGGCAATCTGTCCGGGCGTCTGGATGCAGGTGCCGCCTGGACACTGGGCGTTGGTGGCGCAGCGCTGGCCGTTGGCCGAGCCGCCGCTGCAGGCGCCGCCGATCAGGTTGCAGGAGGGGGTCGTTTCGGCGAGCGGGTGTACCTCGTCCCATTCGAAGACCACGTCGTCGATGCCGGCGCCGTAATCACCCACGGAAGCGCCGCCGGACCCCTCGAAGGTGAGGAAGCCCAGGCCGATCTGGAAGCGGTTCCCGGAGTCGCCCGGAACGTAGAACTGCAGACCGGTGTTCTCATAGCCGACCAGGCCGATGTCGACGTTGCGCGAGGGGCCCGCCACCGTGTCGGTCCCGGCATGCACCTCGTTGGGGCCCGGGAAGGGGCGCAGGTTGGTCGGCGCCACCGGGATCTTCGGCTTGACGGCGTAGGGATTGAGGCTGCCGCTGTCGATGCCTGGGAAGCCGGTCTCATCTCCGGTCAGCGTCGGAGGCGCGCCCGCCAGCGAGTTGTCCGGATCGGTCGTGGGGCCGAAGGTGACCTGGTTGTAATTGGTCTGCGTGTAGTAGGGGTCCACCGGACCGAGCAGGCTGCTCAGGTAGTAGCTGAGGCCGTCGCCGCGCAGCGGCTCGCCCATCAGGACGTTGGGATAGTCCTTGTCGACATTGTTATCGATGTCGGTGAACAGGGTGGCCTCGGCGTCGAACTGCACCGTGGCGTTGTAGCCGAGGCGCTGGAATTCGACGGTGAAGGGGAAGCCGTTGGCGTCGAGGCCCTGGTGGACCTTCTGGATGACCGGGCTGAACATCACGTCGTAGAGGGCCTCGGCCCGCGTCGCGGTCGCCGCGTTGAAGGCGATGCCGTAATTGCCGCAGTCGGTGACGTCGGCAGATGCGGTGCCGTTGCCCGTGTGCCACATGCCGGGGGTGAAGCCGCCCAGCCCCGCGGGAATGGCGGCGCAGGGAGACGGCCCGCCGCCGTCGGGGTCGTTGCCCGGCGTGCCGTTGGCCAGGACGCAATTGGCCTTGCTCTGCGTCTGGAAGCCGCAGCGCCCGCTGGTGACGTAATGCCAGATGGGCAGCGTCGCCGGAGAGGTGCCGATGTTGGACTGGGGATCGCGCGCCGTGTACCAGCCGCCGTTGTTGCGATCGAAATCCCACGGGATCAGGTCGCCGGCGGAAGGACTGCCGGTGGCCAGGATGCCGCGGTCCAGCACCCCGTTGCTGTTGGCGTCGGCCGACGGGATGAAGACTCCGCCGACCGGATAGGCCTCGTCGCCGGCCTGGATCTGGTTGTTGATCTTCGCGGTAGACGGGTCGGTGAAGAACAGCGACGAGAAGGTCACCGTCTCGTCCACGGCACCCAGCGTCAGCCCGGGACGGTCGTTCGGCTCGATCACCAGGCTGCGGTTCAGGTCGCGCGCCACGGGGCTGCCGCTGCCGGCGGGGAAGTCAGTGGAATAGTGGAACGCCTCCAGATTGGAGGCCACGGCGTGCGTGAAGGAGAAATTGGCCTGGGACAGCAGCGTCCCGCCGGTCCCCTGGCTAAGCGCCAGCTTGAGGACCACCTTGTTCCCTTCGGTCGTCACGTCGGTCGCCACCTTCAGCGAGAAGCTGATGCCGACCGGCTGGCCCGCGGGCATCCGGCCGATGTCCTTCGGCGAGTCGAGGACGGTGACCTTGGTGGAGGGGGTGACGCCGTCGGCTCGAAACACCGACAGGCTGGCGATCACCCCGGTGTACTCGTTGAGGATCGAGTTGTTCACCACGGCGATCGAGTAGGTCACCGTCTCGCCGGCGTCGAGGAACTGATCGTTGTCGCAGCCGCCGAAGATCAGATCCGCCGCGTTGCGCCCTCCCGGGTTGCCGAAAATCCCGGCGAGGAGGTCGGGCTGGCAATTCACCGGCGCGATGGCGATGGCGTCGCGCGGCGTGTCGGTGGCCGTCACCTCGAGCTTGTAGCCGCTGTCGGCTTCCAGGATGCCGTTGTTGGTGGCGCCGGTGCCTCCGCTGATGCGCCGCACGGGCAGGTTGATCGACGAGAAGTTCTGGTTGCCGATGTCGGTGAAGGAGAGGTTGGTCTCGGTATCGACCACGGTCCCGACCGCGTTCTTAACCCGGATGGTGACGGAGGAGCCGAGGCCCGTCGCGCTGGCGTCGACGTCCATCAGCCGCAGCCCGGCCGAATCGGAGCAGGTGTAGCCCGCCTTGTCGAAGCGGACGTAGCTCTGCGGGTAATTGGCGTGCGCCGGCGGGTTGAAGACGCCGGGGACGGTCACCACCGGGCCGGAGATGGCCAGCCCGTAAGTCTGGCCTCCGGTATCGAGGATGCCGTCGGCATCCATGTCCTCGCCGCAGGCGCGCCCCGGATCCGCTCCGGTGCAGTCGCCGTTGCCGGTGCAGGGGGCTCCTTTGTTGACGCTCTTGTTGTTGCAGACGTTCGAGTCGAGGTGGAAATTGGCGTTGGCGTCCTCGGCCTGGCTGATGTTGGCGGTGATCTGGCCGGGCGTGGCGCCGCCGGAGCCGCGGAAGACCTTCACGGTCCAGATGCCGACCTCGAGCTGGTTGTCATTGGTCGCCACGTTGCGATCAGGATCGCTGGAAAGGTGGATCGCCTCAACCGGGTTGCGCTCATCCGAGATGTCGAGCGAGCCGTTGAGCCGGCTCAGGCTCCACTGTCCCACCACCGAGTTCAGGGGGTTGTAGTTGTTGCCGTCGTAAATCTTCCCGGACGGGGAGACCAGCTCCAGGTCGAGGTCGTTCACCAGCAGCTCGCCCGGCGGATCGGCCCAGGCCAGGGCGGCGCGCACCTGCCCCACGTTGGAAGTGACGCGGAACTGATGGTCAATCTCGATGCGGGAGGTGTTGTTGATGGTCTGCTCGTTGGTGCCGATGCGGTCCCACACGACCAGGCCGGGCGCCGGGTACTCGGGGGTGTCGGGCTCGCCGATCGGCAGATTGGGCCAGTTCACGATCGGCAGCACCTGAGAGACGATGGCGCGCCCGAATCCCTGCCGGTTGTTGCCGATGTTGCCCGCGATGGGAACGACGGTGGCGCGCGTCGTGTCGGCCAGGACGTCGCTGCCGTCCAGGCCCTGCGCACCGGAGGTCAATCCGATGAGCTCCTCGGAGAAGTTGGCGGAGGCCACCAGCAGCGCCTTGACCAGCGCTCCCGAGATGTTCGGGACCCTGTCGGTGTCGACGCGCGTGCCGGTCGGATAGAAGCCCTGGGCGAAATAGTCGCGTGCCAGCGATGCCTGGCCCGTCAGCGTGGCGGCGGCGAAGGAGGTACCGCGGTTGTGCTGGTCGAGGGCCGCTTCCACCGTCCCTTCCTGATTGTTGTCGGTGGAGCGGAAAGCCGCCATCCCATAGGTGAGCGGCCCGCCGCCGGTGGGGGTCCTGTCGTTGCCCACCCCCGTCAGGATCGGCGCGGTGCGCAGCGATGCGGCGGTGGCCGGCCCCTTGGAGGTGTAGTTGGTGACGTTCTCTTCCTCGTTGAAGTCGCCGAACATCGTCTGCACGTCCTCGCAGACCGCTCCGGCCGTCACCGAGTTCTTGGCGGTGGCGGGAGGCGAGATCTGCAGCGGCCGGCAGTTGCCGAGGCCGCACTGCGGATCGCTCCCGGCGCTGGAGACGCCGTCGAACAGGTCGGGAATCTGGTCGCGCCCGTTGATCAGGTCAGCGCCGGCGTTGCCGACCGGGCTGAACACCTGGTAGTCGAGGTTGTTGGCCAGGAAGGTGTCGACGGCGCTGGCTTCCGCCGTGTAGATGCCCAGGCTGCCGCTGCTGGTCTGGGTGGAGAAGTTGGGGACGGCGAAGGGCATGACGTGCAGGCGGGCGCCCGCGTCGCGCGCGGCCACCATCCGGTCGGTCAGGTTGATCGGGTTGATGTTGCCGCCGTGCTCCACCAGCTCGGCGATCGGGCACTCGGGATCGGCCCCGGCGTCCTGAACCACCACGCGCGAGCCGCGCGCGATCCCGTCCATGTTGACGTTGGTGCGCACGTAGCCGGGCAGCGGAGTGACCGTGGCGAAGGCGCCGAGGGCCGAGCCGTTGCCCCCGATGATGCCCGCCACCACGTTGCCGTGGCTGTTGGACCCCGAAAGCAGCCCGTCGCAGGTCTCCCCGAGCGTCGCGCCGGGGGAGTGGCTTCCGATCAGCTGGTAGGCGACCACCTTGCGGTGCGTGCCGCCGTTGATGAGGCCGACGATCTGGGCCAGCGTCAGGGCGACGTTGCTGTGGGCGAAGGAGACGGCGTCGGTGCTGACGCCGGAGTCGGTGATGGCGAAGATCTGCGGCGGCACGGCCGAGCCCAGGCCCAGCCCGCCCCCGTCGACTCCCATGTCCCAGTACGGCGTCGCCCCGCCGGTGTGCTCGACCTCGCCCACCTGTGCCGTGGTATGCACCTCGGCCGCGGAGAGGAGGAACTCGAGATCTTCCTGGATGGACCGGATGCCGGGGATCTCCGCCAGGGCGGCGACCTTCTCCGGCTTGCTGCGTAGGGCCAGCGTCCCGTCGCTGATGCCGCGCACCGCGACCAGATCGGCGCCCAGGATCGCTCCCGCTTCTTTCGCCACTTCATCCGCCGAGAAGCCGGGCCAGATCTGCGCCACCAGCTCGAGCTCGCGCGACATGGCGCGCAGCCGCGACAGCAGCGGCGTGGTTCCCAGCTTCGGATCGACCTTGAAGCCGGCCGGATAGACGATCGAGGCCTCCACGAAGGGGGCCTTGCGAATCGCGGACAGCGCCTCGGCCCCGCCCACCAGCACCCAGCCGCGATCCGGGACGCTGCTCACCACCGCGATCCCGTGCTCCCGCAGCTGCTCTTCGATTCCCTCGACGCCGTCTCTCTGCAGCGCCGCCTCGGATATCTGCACCAGCAGGACGTCCTTGCCCGAGCCGGCGCGCGGCTCCTTGCGGCCGCGGAAGGCGGCGGGGAGGAAGTCGACGTTTCCCGACTTCTTCAGATCGACGAATCCGGCCGAGGTCTCGATGAGACCCTGGCGCGCGTTGGGCGGAGGAAGCTTCGGCGTGAAGCTCTCCCCAAAGGGATTCAACCCGAACGGACGGTCGTGCAGCTTGGGCTGGGTGCGCTTGAAGAAATTGAGCGCTTCCTGGTCGATGTCACGCTTGTCTCCCAGCTCCACGTCGGAGTGGATCGCCGGCTTGACGGCCCAGCTGTGAAGGGAAGCAACGGTCAGAAGGGGAAGAAGCGCGACAACGAGAAGGAGGAACTTGCTGCTGGAGCGGACGGAGAGAGTTGAACTCAAGCCTGCCTCCATTTGGATCCCGCCGGAGCCGGTGGCAGGCGCGTGGGTCACGACGCGAGCGCGTCGTACCGGCTGTCTGAGCCCCCCCTCTGGCGAGACAGAAATCCGGGAACGCCGTTGCCTGGGTGACCCCCGAGAGAGAATTAGACAAACCGCCTGTTCCACTCCTTCCCGCTGGGGAATCGGCGGATTCGGCGGCATCGAGCCCTTATCAGTGTGCGTAATGATACGATGAACCGCCTTCTTTGCAAGCCTTTTCCGCGGGTTGGAAGGATCAAATAAAGGTTTGCGGGCAAGCTGGAAGCTGTAATGGACGCGGTCTTGACCCGGCAGCGCAGGGACTCGCCGGAGAGGCTTGAAAAGCGGGGCAGGACCGTCATGGCCGGCCAGCTGTCCTCTAAGCACACGGGTTTCAAAGGCTTGCGTCGAGACCGCAAGAGAAACCGACGCATCGATTCTCCAGGAGCCGCCATTGGGAACGAGGTATCCATCCAGAATCGTCTGCCTGACCGAGGAAACGACCGAGGTCCTCTACCGGATTGGCGCCGGTGATCTGGTGGTGGGAGTCTCGGGATATACCGTCCGCCCGCCGGAGGCCCGCAAGAAACCGAAGGTTTCGGCTTTCATTCAGGCCAACCTGGAGAGAATCCAGGAGTTGAAGCCCGATCTGGTCCTGACCTTCTCCGATCTGCAGGCCGACATTGCCCGTGATCTGGTGCGCCGGGGAGTCTGGGTCGTGGCATTCAATCAGCGCAGCGTCGAGGAGATTCTGCGCATGATCCGGATGCTCGGCGGGATGGTCGGAAGGGAGGAAGATGCCGAGTCGCTCGCCACGCAGCTGGAGGACCGGATCGAGGATGTGCGGGAAAAGGGAGCGGCGCTGCTGCGGCGCCCGCGAGTCTTCTTCGAGGAGTGGCCCGACCCGCTCATCTCCGGGATACGCTGGGTCAGCGAGCTGGTGGAGATTGCCGGCGGCGAGGAGATCTTCCCGGAGCTGCGCGGCGAGCAGGGAGCGAAGGGAAGGATCGTCAGCTTCGAGGAAGTCATCCGGCGCGAGCCGGAGGTGATCATCGGCTCCTGGTGCGGCCGCAAGGTCCGCTTCGACACGATCCGCTCGCGGCCGGGTTGGGACTGTGTGCCGGCGGTGCGGCGCGACAAGCTCTACGAAATCAAATCAGCCTTGATCCTGCAGCCTGGTCCGGCGGCGCTGACCGACGGGCTGGATCGCCTGCACTCCATCCTCGCCGAGGCCTCGCTGGGCTGAGGTAACCACCCTCCCCAAGTACAAGTGCCGGCCCTTCACGCGCGGCGGTTCTGTGGCCGCCGCGTGCAAGGGTGCCCCTGCCCGAGCTCAGGATCAGGGCGCTTTTCGTCGGTTGACTCTAGGAAGGTCCCGCGAAAGATTCGGCGAGGGGTGGCGCGTCGGCGCGCACGCGGCAGGTTATCGGCGCATCGGAAGGTTCGGAGCGCAGCTCCTGACCCGGCTTGCAGAGCGCGGCGCGCACCACCCCCAGCGCGAGCCAGCGGTTGCCATCGGGCGCGGGCGCCGCGCTGGTGATGATTCCGGCATTCTGCTCGCCATCGAAGAGAGGAGCCGGCAGCCGGGGGATCCCGCCGCTCAGCTCTAATCCGACGAGACGGCGCTGCACCTTGCGGTAGGTGTGCAGCCGGGCCACCACCTCCTGTCCCAGGTAGCACCCCTTCTGCAGATTGATCGCGCGATCCAGGGAAACTTCCCAGGGATTGAACTCCTCGCTCAGCTCGCGTCCAAGGGCCGGAAGCATCGCCTCCACCCGGAAGCTCTCCAGATCGCTTTCCGATGCGGGCGCGCCCCCACCGTTCAGCAGCGCGCCTTCCACCGCCCCGAGTGCGTTTCTATCGAAGACCAGGCGGAAGGTGTCCCCTTGCATCGGAAGGATGCGGGCGACACGTCCGTCGACTCCGGCGATTCGGCAGGGCCGATGATCTCCGATGTCTCCGCCGGGCAATGGGTCCCCCGTGGCCCGCTCGAGGACAGCCCGCGCGCCGCCGCCGAAAAGAAGACCGCCTGCCAAATCCTCGTCGCACCGCAGCGTCACCTCTTCGCGGAACAGGTAGCCGTCCAGGAGCGCTCGAATGGGCTCCGCGTTTCCCGGGGAAGGGATGAGCAGGACCGCCTCATCGAGAACGAGCGCCAGGACGAGATCCATCACGCGGCCCCGCGTGTTGAGGAAGACGGTGTAGCGTCCCTGCCCCGGCGCGGCGCTCAGGAGATCGTTGGTGGTGAGGCGATGGAGAAAGTCGATCCGATCCTTGCCTTCCAGACGGACGGCAGCCGGGGCGGGGAGCCAGGAGAGGAGGGCGCGCTCCGGGCCGGCGGTGCGGCCAGGGCCCTCGGGCCCTGGGGCGGATCGGCGCGCGGCGGGAATCACCGGGCTACTCGTAGTCGACGAATTCCGGGACGACCCGCTGGGGCAGAAGCCCGGAGGCATGCCCTTTTTCCAGGAACAGCGCGATCGCCTTCCGACCCGAGGATCCGGCCTCGCGGGTGAGATCGTTCACGTACATTCCGACGAACCGGTCGGTCAGACCGCGCTCGAGCCCCCGCCCGAACCGCATGGCGTAGGTGAGCGCCTCGTCCCGGTGCGCCAGGGAAAAGTCGATTGCCTCCCTGAGGATGCGCGCCACCTGGCGGCAGCGCGCCGCGCCGAGGTCCTTGCGGACCAGGTTGACCCCGAGCGGCAGCGGCAGGCCGGTCTCTTCCTTCCACCAGGCCCCCAGATCGGCGATCGGGTGCAATCCCAAGGCGCGATAGGTGAGCTGGCCTTCATGGATCAGCAGCCCGAAATCGCTCTTGCCCGAGAGCACGTGATCCGGGATGGCATCGAACGGGACGGTGCGGGTGGTGACCTCTCCCGCGAACAGGCGCAAGGCGAGATAGGCGCTGGTGAGGGTCCCCGGTACGGCGATGGAGGCCCCCCGCAGATCGCCCGCCATGGAGGGCCGCCGGCCGACAAGGAGCGGGCCGTAGCCGTCGCCGAAGCTGCCGCCGCACGGCAGGATGGCGTAGCGCGCGGATAGATGACCATAGGCATGCACCGAGGCCGCGGTAATCTCGATGTCGCCGTCCAGCGCCATCCGGTTCAGCGTCTCGATGTCCTTCAGCACCTGCTCGAAGCGCAGGTCGGCGGTATCGAGCTTTTCGGAGGCCAGCGGGTAGAACATGAAGGCGTCGTCGGGATCGGGGCTGTGCCCCAGCCGCAGCGTCAGGCTCTGCAGGGCGGAGCCTGCGTGGCGGCGGACGATCCCCGGGAGATCCGAGGCGATCTGCGAATTGGCAAGCACCTCGTCGGCGCCGGCCGCTCTCGCCTTGTCGCGTCCCGCCAGGTCCATGTGCGACCCATAGGCGACCACCGGCACGCCGGCCGTCACGGCGGCCGCCTTGAGAGCCTGGATCGCCTGCAGCCCCGCCTCCCCGCATCGCGAGTAGTCGATCAGGATCAGGCGCGGAAGGAGCTCGGCCGCCACCTCGGTGAGACGCTCGCCGCTGGTGAAGGCCGACGGAATCCCGGCGGCGCGCAGGACCGCCTCGATGCGCGAGCGGAACATCAAATCGTCGGTGACTCCCAGGACCGGCCGCTGCTGGCTCAAAGCTCTCGTCTCCCCTCGGATCGAATCAGAAGTTGATGAGAATCCGGCCCGCCAGCGCCAGGCCCACCAGCAGGCTCGCCGCTCCCGAGGCCGCCTGCAATCCGAGATGGATGCGCCGCGAGCGCCTCTCCGCAGCCTGCAGCGGGAACCCGAGGATCCAGCTCAAGGCGGCCATGCCGGACAGCGTCCCGGCCGCGAACAGCGCCAGGGCGAGCAGCGCCGCGGAAGGGGTGGGCGAGGCGGCCAGGACCAGAAGCGTGGCCGCGCCCGTGCCCGACAGGCCGTGCAGCATGCCGACCCAGAAAGGGCTCCGTCCCGGCCGCAGGAGCGGCTCGAGGTGCCGGTGGCGGTGCGCCGGCTCGTCGTGCGCGGCTTGGCCGTGTTTTGCTTCGCGGGCGTGGAAGTGGAGGTGTGCATGGAGCCAGCCGTCGTGCTCGTGCCAGTGGACGTGGGCCTCATCCCGGCGCGTCAGTCGCGACAGGATCCGCGCCCCGAAGAAAATCAGCAGGGCCGCGACCGCCAGCTCCAGGATCGACTCGAGGCGCGCCGGGATTCGCCACCCCAGGAAGATCACGGCTGCTCCGGCCAGCAGCAGCGAAGCCGCGTGGCCCGCTCCCCAGCGGAAGGCGATCTCCACCGGGCGCGGCTGCTCTTTCGATCGGCTCCGGCCCCGCAGCGCCGCGACCGCCGCCAGGTGATCCGGCTCGAAGGCATGCTTCAGCCCGAGCAGGAAGCCGAGCAGGATCGGGAGCACCGCCTCTCTCACGGCGCCGCCTCGTCGTGGCGCGAAGCCTTGGCCTGGCGCGACGCATGGTACGAGGAGCGCACCAGGGGGCCGGCCTCCACGTGGCGGAACCCGAGCGGCGCGGCTTCCTCGCGGATCTCCTCGAATTCCGCCGGCGGTACGTAACGCTCCACCGGGAGGTGTCCGGTCGTGGGCTGCAGGTACTGTCCGATGGTCACGATGTCGACGCCCGCGGCCCGCAGATCGGCGAGCACTTCGCCGATCTCCGGCCGTGTCTCGCCGAGGCCCAGCATGAAGCCCGACTTGGTGAGCGCGGCGCCGGCGCTCTTGGCGCGCCGCAGGAGCTCCAGGGAATGGGCGTAGATCGATCCGGGGCGCACCGTCCGATAGAGGCGCGGCACCGTCTCGATGTTGTGCGCGAAGACCTCGGGAGCGGCCGACAGCACGATGTCGAGCGCCCCGGGAGCACCGCGGAAATCGGGGGTGAGGACCTCGACCGCGCAGCCCGGGACACGCGCGCGAATGGCGCCGATGACCGCGGCGAAATGGGCCGCGCCGCCATCCGGGAGGTCGTCCCGGTCCACCGAGGTGATCACGGCATGAGCCAGCCCCATCTTCTCCACCGCCTCCGCCAGGTGCGCCGGCTCAAGGGGATCGACGCGGCCGGGCGTCCCGGTCATCACGGCGCAGAAGCCGCAGCGGCGGGTGCAGACGTCGCCCAGGATCATGAAGGTGGCCGTCTTCTCGCCCCAGCATTCATAGATGTTGGGGCAATGCGCTTCCTCGCACACCGTGTGCAGGCTCAGCGAGCCCATGGTGCGCCGCACGCTCTGGTAATTCTCGTTGGTCCGGATGCGGATCTTCAGCCAGGCGGGCTTGGGAGAGCGCGCCGCCCCCGGGGGCGGCTCCGGGGCCACGAAGCGGCGCCGCGTGGGCGGGCGCTTGGCGGCGCCCTCAACCTCCGACATGCTGGACCTCTGCCGCCGCCAGACCGAAGGCGCGGCCGAAATGGGAGGCCACCGACGGGATCACCTCCTGCGGGCTCACCGGCCGGCCGAGCAGGCGCGAGAGCGACGTGACGCCGCGATCGCGGATGCCGCACGGGACGATCAGATCGAAGCCCTTCAGGTCCTCGGCAACGTTCAGGGCGAAGCCGTGCGAGGTGACCCAGCGGGAGACGCGCATGCCGATCGCCGCCAGCTTGGCGCGCCCCACCCAGACCCCGGTCAGCCCCTCCTCGCGGCGCGCCTCGATGCCGAAGTCGGCCGCCACGGCAATGAGGGCCGTCTCTACCCGCCGCAGCATGCCGTGCAGGTCGCGCAGCGGGGGAGGGAGGAGCAGGATCGGGTAGCCCACGAGCTGCCCTGGGCCGTGGAAGGTGACGTCGCCGCCGCGCCCCGCCTCGAAGATCTCCACGCCCTGGCGGCGCAGCTCGTCCTCCGGAAAGCGCAGGTGTGCCGGATCGGCGCTGCGCCCCAGGGTCACCACGGGAGGATGCTCGAGCAGCAGGAGCGTGTCGGGAGCCTTGCCCTGCTGCCGGGCGCGCACCAGGTCTTCCTGCAGGAGGACCCCCTCCGCATAGGGGACCGTCCCCAGCCAGCGGACCGCCAGCGGGCGCACCGCGCCCGAGGCTTGCTTTTCCGGAGTGCCGATGATTAGAACGGGATGCATCGTCTCAAACCAGGCGCGGGTCGAAGCTTTCCAGCGTCTTCTTGATGTGGGAGACGAACTGGTCGGCGACCGCGCCGTCGATGATTCGGTGATCGAAGCCAATCGACAGATACCCCATCGTGCGCACGGCGATGGCGTCGTCCTGCGTCACCTTCAGGCGCTTCTCGATCGTCCCCACGCCGAGGATCGCGAGCTGCGGCTGATTGATGATCGGGGCGCCGAACAGGCTGCCGAAGACGCCGGGGTTGGTGATGGTGAAGGTGCCGCCCTGGACCTCGTCGGGCTGCAGCTTTTTGGCGCGCGCCCGCTCCGCCAGGTCCACCGTCGCCTTCGCGAGCCCCGCCAGGTTGCGCTCCTCGGCGTTCTTGATGACCGGCACGATCAGCCCCCAATCCAGAGCGACCGCCACGCCAAGGTTGATGTCCTTCTTGTAGATCAGGTTCTCGCCGTCCATCGAGGCGTTCAGGACCGGGAAGGCCTTGAGGGCCTCGACGGTGGCGAGAAGGATGAAGGGAAGATAGGTCAGCTTGACGCCGTGCCGATCCAGGAACTCGTCTTTCTTCTCCTTGCGGATGCGATCCACCGCCGTGTAATCGACCTCGAAGTAGGAATGGACGTGGGCGGAGGTCCGCTTGCTCGCCACCATGTGCTCGGCGATCTTGCGGCGCATCACCGACAGAGGCTCGACCTTGGTGCGCTCTCCCGACTTGAAGGCGATCGAAGGCGCGGGGCGCGCGGCGGCCGGGGCGGCCGCAGCGGCGCCGCCCGATTCCATGGCGGCCAGGATGTCCTTCTTCGTGACCCGGCCCGAAATGCCGCTTCCCGACATCGACGAGATGTCGAGGTTGTGCTCCTGGGCGATGCGGCGCACCAGAGGGGAGGAACGGGTACGCAGCCTCTCCTCGCGGCTTCCCTGCACGGCGCGGAGGGGGGCGGCCGAGGGGGCCGGACGAGGCGATTCGGCCTGGCCTTCCCGCGGAGTCTCTTCTTCCTCCTCCTCGGATTCCTCCGGTGCCGCGCGCTTTTCTTCTTTGCGCTCTTTCGCGGCTGCAGGAGCTTCCTTGCCGTCGCCCTTCCCGTCGCCGGACGGCCGGCTCTTGGCCGACGGCGCTCCATCAGCCTGCGCTTCGGCCTTCGGCGGAGCCTCCGCGGCCTGCTGCGCTTCGGCCTTTGGAGGCTGAGCGCCCGCCGCCGCGGTGCCCTCCGTTTCGATCGTCCCGAGGACCGTCTTGATTTCGACTGTCTTGCCCTCGTTGATCTTGATTTCCGATAGGACGCCGGCCGCGGGGGAGGGGATCTCCGCATCCACCTTGTCGGTGGAGATCTCCAGGATCGGCTCGTCCCGCTTCACTTTGTCGCCCGGCTTCTTCAGCCACTTGACGACCGTCCCCTCCTGAATGCTCTCCCCCATCTGGGGCATGATTACATCAACTTTCATGGGCCACCTTTAAGAAAGCTCCTGAGGAAGCACGCACCAGGATGCGCCGTCCCTGCACTTATTTCCATCTGTGACACCTAGCCGCTCCTTCTGGGCCGCTTTCCAGCCGTCGGCTGTAAGGGTGGCCCTGTCCGGGGGAAGTGACCATCATCTAATAGGCTGCCAGTTTTCGAGCAGCGTCCATCACCTTCTGAGTGTTTGGCAGAAAGAAATCCTCAAGTGCCGCACTATAGGGAACCGGCGCATCAGGGGAGGTTACACGGAGAACTGGTCCGTCCAAATACTCGAAGGCCCGCTCGTTGATCAACGATGTAACCTCACCGGCAATTCCCCCCGTCCTGGTGTCCTCGTGGACGATCAGCACCTTCCCCGTCTTTTTCGCAGTCGCTTCGATGGCATCGGCATCCAGGGGCAGCAGCGTCCGCAGGTCAATCACCTCCGCGCTCACTCCTTCCTTGTCGAGCGCCTCGGCGGCGTCCAGGCAGTGCAGCTGCATCGAGCCGTAGGTGATCAGGGAGATGTCCGTCCCTTCGCGACGCACCGCCGCCTTGCCGATCGGGACAGTGTAGTCCTCCTCCGGAAGGACTTCCTTGATGCGCGGCAGCCGGTAGAGGTACTTGTGCTCCAGGTAGATGACCGGATCCTCGTCGCGCACCGCCGCCTTGATCATGCCCTTCGCGTCGTAGGTCGTCCCCGGCGCGACCACCTTCAGGCCCGGGGTGTGGACGAAGTACATCTCGGGATTCTGCGAATGGAACGGTCCGCCGCGCACGCCGCCCCCCGCGGGGCCGCGAATGACGATCGGCACGCCGGCCCCGTAGCGCCAGCGGCTCTTGGCGGCGAAGTTGGTGATCTGGTTGAAGGCGCAGGCGATGAAGTCGATGAACTGCATCTCGGCGACGGGGCGCAGCCCCATGAGCGAGGCGCCGATGGCCGCTCCGACGATCCCCGACTCGGCAATCGGCGTGTCGATGATCCGCTCCTTGCCGAACTTCTCGAGGAAGCCCTTGGTGACCTTGAAGGCGCCGCCATAGACACCGATGTCCTCTCCCAACATGAAGACGCGGCGGTCGCGCTCCATCTCCTCCCACAGCCCCTGGCGGATCGCCTCGAGATAGGTGATCGGCTCGGCCATCAGCTCCTCCTCGCCGAGGCGGGTGTCTTGGGCGCCGCTTCCTCGGAGCCCGGGTCGGCCAGCGGCGCGTAGATGTCCTCGATGCACGACTCGGGACGCGGGGAGGGGGCCGCCTCGGCGACGGCAAGGTCGCGATCGATCTCCGAGGTGCAGCGCTCCACGATGGCAGCCAGCTCCTCGGGCGTCGCGACTTCCTGGTCCACCAGGCGCTTCTCGTACAGCGCGATCGGATCGCGCTTCTCCCAGAAGCGGCGCTCCTCCTCGGGGACGTACCAGGCGTCGTCGTGCTCCGAATGGCCGCGCATGCGCATCGTCTTGGCTTCCAGGAGCACCGGCCCTTTGCCCTGGCGCGCCAGATCCAAGGCGCTCTCCGTCGCCTCGTGCACCGCCAGGACGTCGTTGCCGTCGACTACTCCCTGGGGAATGCCGTAAGCACGGGCCTTCTCGGCGAGATCGGTCAGGAGCGACTGGGCGGCGACGGGGGTGGAGTAGGCCCAGCGGTTGTTCTCGATGATCACGACGAGAGGCAGGCGCATGACCGAGGCGATTCCCATGCCCTCGTGAAAATCGCCCGTGCTGGTGGCGCCGTCGCCGATGTAGGTCATCGCCACCAGCTTGCGGCCCAACATCCGCCCCGCGAGCGCCACGCCGGTGAGCACCGGCACCAGGGTCCCCAGAGGGCTGATGGGAGGCACGAAGCCGCGGTCGATGCCGCCGAAATGCAGCGACGTGTCGCGTCCCTTGCAGGGACTGCCTTCTTTCTGCATGTACTGCAGGAAGAACTCCACCGGCTTGACGCCGCGCACCAGCATGGCGCCGAGGTTGCGAATCATCGGAGCCAGCACGTCCTGGGGCGCCAGAGCGTAGGCTGAGCCGACCGAGATCGCCTCCTGTCCCTTGCTGCCGTAGAGCCCTCCCTGCACCTTTCCCTGACGGTACAGCGCGGAGAGGCGCTCCTCCACCATGCGGTTGAGCTTCAGGTAGTAATAGATGTCCAGCTGCTTGTCGGGGGAGAGGCCCTTGGCGGGCCTCGCCTCGGGCGCGGTGCGCGCGCCGGGCGGCTGCTTGCGTCGCGATTCCTTGCGGGCGGCTTTGGACATCAGCGGTTCAGCGTGCGGCCCAGCACGTCGAGGGCCGCCTCGCCCATCGCCTCCGACAGGGTCGGGTGGGCGTGGATGGTTGCGATAATTTCTTCGGTGGTGGCTTCCAGGCGCAGCAGCGCGGCGCCCTCCGCCACCAGTTCCGTGGCCTTCGGGCCGATGATATGCACCCCGAGGACCTCGCCATATTTCTGATCGGTGACGATCTTCACGAATCCTTCCGTCTCTCCCAGGATCTGCGCGCGTCCCAGGGCGCTGAAGGGGAACTTGCCGTTCTTCACGGCATGCCCTCTCTCGACGGCCTGCTTCTCGGTCAATCCGATGCGGGCGATCTCGGGATCGCAGTAGGTGCACCAGGGAATCTGGTCGTAGTTGAGCGGATGCGGCTCCTGACCGGCCATCCTCTCGACGGCCGCCACCGCCTCGTGGGAGGCGACGTGCGCCAACGGCGCCTTGCCCACCAGATCGCCGATGGCCCAGACGCCCGGCTCGGCGGTCCGGTAGGAATCGTCCACTTTCACGAAGCCCTTCTCCACCGCCACCTTCGTCTTTTCCAGCCCGAGCCCGTCGCTCTTCGGCTTGCGCCCCACTCCGAGGAGCAGCATGTCGGCCGTGATGGACTCCGTTTTGCCGCCGCCCCCCGGCTCGATCGTCACCTCGACTCCCTTGGAGGAGGGGACGGCCTTGGAGACCTTGGCGCCGGTGCGCGTGGCGATGCCGCGCTTCCGGAAGCAGCGCTCGAGCTCCTTGGAGACGTCCTCGTCCTCCGCCGGGACGAGGCGCGGCAGCAGCTCGATCAGCGTCACCTGCGTCATGAAAGAAGAATAGATGGAGGCGAACTCGACGCCCACGGCCCCGGCCCCGAGGATGATCAGCGACTTGGGGACGGAGCCGATTTCGAGGATGTGGTCGGAGGTCAGGATCTTCTTGCCGTCGGGCTCGATTCCCGGAAGCCCTTTGGCCTCGGAGCCGGTGGCCAGCAGGATGTTCTTCGCCTCGAGGATCTGCGTCTTGCCCGATCGGGAGCTCACCGAGACGCGCCCCGGGGCTTCGATGCGCCCCGTTCCCTCGAAGACCTCGATTTTGTTCTTCTTCATCAGGAAGGCGACGCCCTTTGACAGACGCTCGACCACCCCGGCTTTGCGCTTCTGGATGGCGGAGAAGTCGATCAGCACGTCGCCGATTTTGAAGCCGAACTCTCCGGCCTGCCGCAGGCTGTGGTGCAAGGCGGCGCTCTGCAGGAGGGCCTTGGTGGGGATGCAGCCGCGCAGGAGGCAGGTCCCGCCGAGAGCGGAGTCGCGCTCGATCAGGGCGGCCTTGAGCCCCAGCTGCGCGGCGCGGATCGCCCCGGTGTATCCGCCGGGACCCGCACCGATGACCACCAAGTCGAACCGACCGCCGCTTTCCGCCGGCATCGTCACGCTTGCTCGCCTCCGAGGAGAAGGGTTGGCCGCGCCGAGGGCCGATCGGCTGCCTAAACCCTTGTCAGGGGTGGGAATATTCTGTAAACGGGGCCTGAAACCGGCGGCAATTTACCATCTTTATGGAGAAGTTTTCAAACCTTCATCCGCCCGGCCATTCCTGGCCGGGAGGCCTGCGACGAGCCCACAGACGAATGGACCGAGCGCCCTCGAATATCGCAGGGTCGGACCGGCCAGTGCCCAGAACAGCACCAGAACGAAGGGGATGAGCAGGGGGGAGGGCGGCCAGAGCTTCATGCTGCGGTGCAGAAGCGCGCGGGCCAATCCGAGCAGGGCCACGATCCCGATGGGCCAGGCGCCCGCTCCAAAGAACACGAGACCCAGATGAAGCAGGGCCGATTGGACCAATCCCTTGAACGTCTGAAGCGGCCGGTCGAGAAACCAATGGAGAGGAGTAGGGTATTGCTTCTCGAGATCGTGGATTCTCTGGACCGTGATCTCTTCGTCCGGCCGCTCCTCCATGAGCCGCCCCACGATCCATGCGTAGTTTGCCTTGGCGCTCATGGTCCAGTGTCCCGAAGCGAGCCTCAAATAGACCAGGTAGGGCGCGAAGACCAGAAGGAAGATGAGCAGGAGGCGAAGCGGCTCGCGCCATCGCGGGGGCGGCCCCGGCTCGGTACGGTTCGCCCACAACGCCGCCATGAAGAAGGGCACGAGGAATGCCGACTCTCGTCGCGTGAGCGCGGCCAGGCCGAGGGCGAAGCCGCAGAGAAACCCCGGCCGGCGGCGGGAGAAAACCGACAGCACCGCGAGCAGCAGGAGCGCCGAGGTGAGAGCCTCGGTGTAGATCATGCGGGAAGCGCCGATCATGCCCGGATGAACGACCGCCGCGAGGCCTGCCGCTGCGGCCGCCGCCGGTTGCTTCCATTGCCGGAGGGCGAGCAGGTAGACGAGAGGAGGAGCGAGGCTCCCCGCGAGGAGCGAAACCGCCAGCCCCGCGTGCAGGCTCGATGCGCCCAGCAGGATGATCGCTGCCTGTAGCAACGGGTAGAGCGGGCCGAAGTGGTCCTCGAGGGGACCGAGCGCATCGACGCTGAATCTTCCATGGCGTGCCAGGCTCCCGGCCAGCGCCATGTAGGTGCGCTCGTCCCCGTCGGGCACGGCGGGATGAACGGCGAGGCGGGCGAGGCGCAGTGCCAGGGCCGCGATTCCCACCAGCAGGGCAATGCGCCAAGCCCCGGCGCGCTGAAGCATCGCGTCGGCGCCGAGCAGCCATCGCGACAAGATCGCGCGATTCATGCGGCCGTCAGGCGCCGTGCTCCGGGCGGCGCCCGCATCGTCATTCCCCCTGGAAGCGCGGCTTGCGCTTCTCCAGGAAGGCGCTGACTCCTTCCTTCTTGTCCTTGGTCTCGAACAGGACGGTCTGAGAGAGGACCTCGAAGGCGAGGCCGGAGTCGAGCGGCACCCGGGCCGAGAGGTTGAGCGCTGCCTTGGCGAGACGCAGGGCGACGGGGGCGCGCGAGGCGAGCTTCTCGGCCAGCTCCCGGGTGGCCGCAGCGAGCTCCTCGCGCGGCACGACCTTGTGCACGAGGCCAAGCTCGAGAGCGCGCTCCGCGTCGACCGGGTCGCCGGTGAGGATCAGCTCCTTGGCGCGACCGAGCCCCACCAGCCTTGGCAGACGCTGCGTTCCGCCTGCTCCCGGCAGGATCCCCAGACCGACCTCGGGAAAGCCGAGCTTCGCTCCCGCGACGGCGATGCGAAAATCGCAGGCCAGCGCCATCTCCATCCCGCCGCCCAGCGCATGACCGTTCATCGCGGCGATGGTGGGCTTCGTGAAGCCGTCGATGCGCGAGAAGAGGCGGTTCAGGCAGGCTTCCAGCACCTGGCGGGCGCGGCGATGGTGCAGGTCCTTGAGGTCGGCGCCGGAGACGAAGACCTTCTCTCCGCCGCCGGTGAAAACGAGGACCGCCACGTCGCGGCTGTCCTCCGCTTCCTGGAGCGCCCTCTCGATCTCGACGGCGGTCGATTCGTCCACGGCGTTGCGCACATCGGGACGATCGATGGTGACGGTGGCGATGCGGTCCTGCACGGAAAAGCCGATGTTGATGAAAGCCACGTGAAAACCTCGCGAGGGAGTTCTGACTAAGGCCGGGGAGACAGGACGATCTTGCCGAAGATTTGGTGCTCCTCCAACAGCTCGTGCGCACGGCGCGCCTCGGTGAGCGGCATGACCCGGTCCACCACGGGCTTCAAGCGCCCGGATTCCACGTGCCGGAAGATGGTGAACAGACGCGAGCGGCTCCCCATCGTGGAGCCGAGTATCGACAGGTTCTTGAAAAAGAGATGCCTGAGATTCAGGGAGACCTCGGCGCCCGTGGTGGCGCCGCAGGTGACCAGCCGTCCTCCCCAGGTCAGGCTGAGCAGGCTCTGATCCCAGGTCGCCTTGCCGACGTGCTCGATGACGACGTCGGCGCCGCGCCGCGAGGTCAGGCGCTTCACTTCGTCCTTCAGCTCGGCGCGCGACAGGTCGATTCCCTCGTCGGCACCCAGCGTTTTGGCCTTGGCGAGCTTCTCTTCGCCGGTGGAAACCGCCAGGACGTGCGCGCCGTGCAGCTTGGCGATCTGGATGGCTGCCGACCCGACGCCGCTTCCCGCACCCAGGACCACGACCGTCTCGCCCGGTACCACCTTCGCCTTGTCGACGACCATCTGCCAGGCGGTCAGGAAGACCAGGGGAATCGCCGCCGCCTGCTCGAAGGAGAGCCCCTCGGGAATCCGGATCAGGTTGCGGGCAGGCACGACGATCTCCTCGGCACAAGTCCCGTCGCGGTGCTCGCCCAGGATGCCGAACTCGCGGCACAGGTTGTCGCTGCCGGCAGCGCACGCCTCGCACATCCCGCAGGACAGGCCCGGCGCCAGGACTACCTTCTCGCCCGCGCGGAAGCCGCGCACCGCTTCGCCCACCTCCAGGATCACCCCCGCGCCGTCGCAGCCGGGCGTGAGCGGCAGCGGATACTTCACGCCGGGAATCCCACGGCGCACCCACAGGTCGAGATGATTCAGCCCGGCGGCATGGATGCGCACCCGCGCTTCATCGGCGCGCATGGGAGGCGAGGCAATTTCTTCGAGAAGAAGCTTCTCGTATCCGCCGTGCTCGTGGATCCGGATGGCGCGCAAAATGCGTTCCTCGTGGAAGGAGAATTATCGAGCGGTGGAAGCTTACACTAGGAGACTGCAGGATCGCCGTCAAAGGACCGGATCTGCCTGCCGGCCGCCAGCAGGTAGAGCGCTTCGAAGCGGCGGATCATCCAGTCCAAGGTGAGCTCCCGGAGGATTCGCTCCCGCCCGGCGGCACCCAGGGAGCGGCCCGGTCCGGAACCGGAGAGGTCATGCAGCGCGTCCCGGGAAAGGATGCTCAACGCGCTTTGAACCCCGGAGAGCGTTTTTCCTTGTAGGCGGCCAGCCCTTCTTTCGCGTCCTCGCTGGTGAAGAGCTGTTGCTGAAGCTCGCGCTCCAGCGCCAGCCCCTCCGCGAAGGAGCTCTCCATGCCCGACAGGACGGCGCGCTTGATGGCGCCCACCGCCAGCGGGGCCTTGCGGGGAGGGCAGTAGTGATGCGCCTGCTCGATGATCCCGCGCTCGAATCCTTCCGGCTCCAGGATCTGGTTCACCAGCCCCAGTGCCGCGGCTTCCTCGAAGGAGAAGGTCTTGCCGGCGATCATCAGCTCCAGGGCCTTGGACCTGCCGAGCAGCCGCGCGAGCCGCTGCGTCCCTCCGGTGCCCGGCAGGACCCCGAGGGCGACTTCGGGGACGCCGATTTTGCCGCCGCCGCTCCGGGCGATTCGCAGATCGGCGGCCAGGGCGACCTCCAGTCCGCCGCCGACAGTGTGGCCGTTCAGCGCCGCGATGACCAGCTTGGGTGTCTGCTCCAGCCGGTTGAGGGTCTCGTTGGCGTGCAGGCAGAAGTAGTACTTGGAGCGCGGCGTCATCTCGGAGAGCATGCGGATGTCGGCGCCGGCGCAGAAGAACTTGTCGCCGGCCCCCCTCAGGATGAGGACGTGCACGTCGTCGTCGAAGCGGGCCCGCAGGATGGCGTCGTCGAGCTGCCGCATCATCTCGTAGCTGTAGGTATTGGCGGGCGGGGCGTTGAGCTCCAGCAGAGCGACGGGGCCGTCGACCCGGTAGTTCACCAGTGTTTCCGGCATCGCTTCCTTTCTTTGCGGGCGCAGCGAACTGCGTTCGCGGACTGAGGAGGCCAAATCGTACCGGCGCGGGGCGGCCTTCGTCAACGCTGGTGCCGGACGCGCGGGCGGTATGCGGAATTGCCGCGAAGATCGCGACCGGCATGGATCTGGCGAGTGGAGGCATCGCGCCAGCAGGGGGTGCGCCAGGCCCGTGCCTTGTCGGTCTAGCGGCGCAGCGTCGGGTAGGTGGCGTCGAGGTAGCGGCGGATTCCCTGCTCGAGGGTCACGGCCGGCTTCCAGCCGAGGACTTTGCTTGCGCGCCGGGCCGACAGGGCGATGCGGTAGACCTCGCCCTTGCGGTAGGGGGCGTGCTTCGCCTTGTCGCGGAAGCCCATCGCGCTTGCCAGCGTTTTGAAGATGTCGAGGTCGCTGACCTTCCTTCCCCATCCCAGGTTGAGCGTCTCGTTCTTTCCTTTGCGCAGCGCCGTGAGGTTGGCCCGCACCAAATCCTCGACATAGACGTAGTCGCGCGTCTTCGTCCCGTCCCCGAAGATTATGGGCTGCTGCCCTGAGCGCATCAGCCCGGCGAAGATCGCCACCACGCCCGCCTCTCCCTTCGGGTTCTGGCGCGGCCCATAGACGTTGGGATAGCGGAAGATCACGTAGGGGAAGCCGTACGTCCGCGAGTAGAAGCGGATGACTTCCTCGCCCAGCCACTTCGAGAGACCGTAGGGCGACAGGGGAACGGGAGGCTCCGACTCGGGCGCGGGGACCTTCTTCGGCTCGCCGTAGATTGCGCCTCCGGTGGAGGCGAACAGGAACTTGCGGATGCCGGCCTCGCCGCACGCCAACAGCAGCCCCGCGGTCCCGGAGACATTGACCTCGAAGGTGGGGAGCGGATCGCGCACAGATTTCACCACCTCCGCGAGGGCGGCGTGGTGGTTGACGATATCCGGCTTCTCCTTGAGCACGATCTTGCGGATCAACGTTGTGTTCCGTAGGTCGGCTTCATAGAATCGCGCCTTGGCAGGGAGATTCTTGCGGAACCCGGTGGCCAGGTTGTCGATCACCGCCACCCGGTGTCCCGCCCGCAGGTAAGCGTCCGCGATGTGGCTGCCGATGAAGCCCGCACCACCGGTCACGAGGATTCGCATGGCGCGGATTATACAAAAAAGGTCGGAGGTTTTTTCGGCGGCGAAGGCGGCGCACCGGCTCGGTGCGTGGTATCACCGGCATCGCCGTGATCTTCCGTGGCGGCGCACGCGCGATCCCTACCGCATCTGGATCTCCGAGGTGATGCTGCAGCAGACGCAGGTATCGACGGTGATCGCCTATTACGAGCGCTTCGTGCGGCGCTTTCCCACGGTGCGGGCGCTCGCGAAGGCGCGCGAGGCCGACGTGCTGGCGGCCTGGTCGGGGCTGGGCTACTACCGGCGGGCCCGCCACTTGCACGCGGCCGCCCGCGAGATCGTCGCCCGGCACGGTGGCCGGCTGCCCTCCCGGATGGATGCGCTGCGCGCCCTCCCCGGGATTGGCAGCTACACCGCCGGGGCGATCGCCAGCATCGCTTTCGATCGCCCGGAGCCGGCCCTGGATGGCAACGCCGAGCGGGTGCTGGCGCGCCTGTTGGCCCTCCGGGGCGATCCCGCCGTCGCGGCGGTGCGCCGGCGCCTGGAGCAGGCGGCGCGCGATCTTCTGGGATGCGGCAGTCCCTCGGACATTACGCAGGCCCTGATGGAGCTGGGTGCGCTGATCTGCACGCCCGTTTCGCCCCGTTGCGCGCGCTGTCCTCTCGCGCGTGACTGCGAGGCCAGGGCCAGGGGAATCGAGGAGGAGCTGCCGCAATCCGGGAAGAGCCGTCGCGCGGAGAGGCGCGAATCGGCCGTGGCGATCGTGCGCCATGGCGGGGCCTATCTCATGGTGCGGCGCACCGGTCCCGGATTGATGGAAGGGCTGTGGGAATTCCCCGGGGATTTCCTGGAATCGGGAGAGAGCGCCGCCGCCGGATTGCGTCGCGTCGGCAGGCAGCGGCTGGGGCGGGCGATCGAATCCGAAGAGGAGATTGCCCGGCTGAGCCAGACGATCACCTATCGCCGGATCCGCGTGAGCGCCCGCGCCGCGCAGCTGTCGGAGCCGGCGCCGGGCTGGAGGATGCCGAGCCATGCGCGATGGCTCACGCGCGATCGCCTCCTGCGTCTGCCCCACGGCTCCCTGACGGCGAGGCTGCTCGCGCTGCTGGAAATAGAACCGCCCGCGGCGCGGCGGCGTGCGGATCGATCCTGAGATGGCCGCACGAATCGAGACGATCAAGATGATGGGCCCCTGCGGGGTGCTGGAGGGAATCCTCAGAATCCCGCACGAGCCTCCCCCGCGGGCGGCGCTGCTGTGCCATCCGCATCCTCTTTATCAGGGGTCGATGCACTCGCCGGTGATTTACCGCGCGGCGAAGGCCTTTCACCGGCGCGGATTCGCTACCTTGAGGTTCAATTTCCGGGGAGTCGGGATCTCGGAGGGGGGCTACGACGGGGGAGTGGGGGAGAAGGAAGACGTGCGGGCGGCCCTCGAGACTCTGGCGGCGAAATGTCCGGGCCTTCCGGTCACGCTGCTCGGCTATTCCTTCGGCGCCCGCGTCGGGTTGGAGGCCTGCGGCGATGATGGCCGCGTCGACCGGCTGGTGGGAATTGGACTGCCCCTGACGCTCGGGTCCTTCGATTTCCTGCAGGCCATTGCCAAGCCGATCCGGATCGTGCAGGGAGATCGGGATGAATATGGATCGACGGACGACCTGCGGCGCCTGGTGGAGAAGCTGGGGGAGAGTGCCAGGCTGCTGATCGTCCCGGGGGCCGATCACCTCTTCACTTCGGCTCTCGATACGCTGGAAGAAACCCTCTACGAGGTGCTCGCGGACTGATCGCGGTCGCTCGACGCTAGTGCGAGACTTCGCGGCGGGCGCCGGCGGCTTCGGCGAGGGCATCGCGCCCCACCAGGTGACGGTGCGCGACGTAGTCGTAGAGCCGCGATTGCAGGAGCCTGCGTCCCCGGTGCAGCCGCGACATGACGGTGCCCATGGGGATGCGCAGCGCCTTCGAGATGTATTTGTAGCTTTTCTCGTCCACCAGGGCGAGCGTCACCACCGGACGGTACTCGGCCGGCAGCTCCGCCAGCGCCTCCTCGACCTCCGAGGAAGTGACCGAAGCCATCACTTCCTGCTCCGGGTTCCGGTCCTGCACGTGGGGAAAGGCCGACTCGGGAGCGGCGCCCGAGGCGAGCATATCGTCCAGGTCGACGTTGCCCGACTCGAGCCGGTGCTGCTGCACCCGATTGAGGAACTGGTTCTTCAGGATCCGGAACAGCCAGGCCCGGATGTTGGTGCCGGGCTCGAAACGGTGGAAGAAACGATAGGCACGCAGGTAGGTATCCTGGACGAGATCTTCGGCGTCCCTGTCGTTGCGCGTCAGGCGCAGCGCCAGGTGGTGCATCGCCCGCAGATGCGGCAGGGCCTGGGCTTCGAATTCCTCCCGGCGAACGTCCGCCCCGGGGGCACCCGGGGGGCTACCTCGCTTCGTGGCAGGGCGTTCGTGCTGCATGACCTCCTCCGTTTCAATCCTCCTTACCCGAGCTTCAGATGCTATCGGATAGGAAAGGATTCATCCCCCTCCCAGGGTGGCCCGGGCGGTCCATGCTGAGGGTTGATCCCCTTGAATCCTTTGTGGATAATTCGCCCGGCGCCCGGTCCGGGAAGAGAGGCCCCCGTTGTCCTTGAAGCTTTATCATTTCGAAGCCTGCCCCTATTGCGAGAAGGTGCGCTCCGCGCTGCGCCGGATGGAGGTCCGCTACGAAAGCGTCGAAATCGACCCCTCGGACCGCTCGGCGGTGGAGGAGATTTCGGGGCAGAAGAAGGTGCCGGTGCTGGTGGACGGAGAGACGGTCATTCACGATTCCACCCGCATCCTGAACTACCTGGTGAAGAGCTACGGAGGAGGCAGGTTCCTCCCGGATGACGCCCGCTCCCGCGCCCTGGCCTGGATCATCGAGGAGTATGTGGACGAGGCGTTGATCCCGCTCGTGGGGAGCCAGCGCCGCGGCGTCGACGGCAAAGGCGCGGCGCTCGATGACGCGGGCAAGGCTCTCATAAAGGCCGAGCTGGCCCATCACTACGAGGCGCTGGACCAGCTGCTGGCGGGCGACGGGTTCGCGCTGGGAGCACGGCCGACCCTGGCCGACATCGCTTTGTATGCCTGCCTCTCCCGCGTCGAGCTGTACAGCCCCCGCGGAATCCCTCCCGAGTATCCGGCGGTGCGCGCCTGGTACGCGCGGATGAAGGGCTGAGTCTCCTTCCGCCTTGGATCCCTTGGAAATCTGTGCGGGGCTTCAGGCCTTCCGCTTCTGCGATGCGGCGCCGGCGGCCCCTTCGATGTAGGGCTCGCGCAGCTCGACGGGATGCCCCACTTTGCTCCGGCCCCGGGCGCGCAGGTTCAGCAGCTCGACGAAGAGGGAGAAGGCCATCGCGGTGTAGATGTACCCCTTCGGCACGTGATGGCCGAAGCCGTCGGCCATCAGGACGACGCCGATCAGAAGAAGGAAAGCGAGCGCCAGCATCTTCACGCTGGGGTGGCGGTGGACGAAATCGCCGATCCGTTTGGCGAAGATCATCATCACCAGGACCGCGACGATGACCGCCGCGATCATGATGGTGACGTGCGACACCATGCCCACGGCCGTGATCACGGAGTCGAGGGAGAAGACGATGTCGAGAAGCATGATCTGGATCAGCACCGAGGCGTAAGAAGCGGCGACGCGCGATGAGCGCGCTCCCTCCTCGCCTTCCAGGCGCTCGTGGATTTCCAGCGTGCTCTTGGCGATCAGGAACAATCCGCCGAGCAGCAGAACGATGTCGCGTCCGGTGAACCCCCGTCCCAGCACCTCGAACAGCGGCCGCGTCAGCCCCATCACCCAGGACAGGGACATGAGCAGCGCGATGCGGGAGATCAGGGCGAGCCCCAGCCCCACGCGGTAGGCCCGCGGCTGGCGCTCCTTCTCCAGCTTCCCCACCAGGATGGAGATGAAGACGATGTTGTCGATCCCGAGGACGATTTCCAGCCCGGCCAGCGTGAGAAAGCCGACCCAGGCGTTGGGATCGGAAAGCCAGTCCATGCGGACTCCCGAAGTCAAAGGGCGGGCATCGTACCATGCCGGGGCAGGGGATTGGGGGGAGCGTCAGGCGGCGGCGGTGGCGTCCTGGAAGGTTTCGAAGAACGACTCGACCGCCTCGATGAAGGCTTCCACCGTGGGGAGCGTCGAGATCTTCTGGCGCAGCTGCCGGCCGTTGGGGAGGCCGTGCGTGTACCAGCCGGTGAAAGTGCGGATCTTGTGCAGGGCGAAGCGCTCATCCTCCTGATCGCGCAGGAGCCGGAAGTGCCCGAGGATCATCTCGCGCCGGTCGGCCAGGGTCACCGGCGCGGGCTCCTCGCCGCGCAAGCGCGCGGCGGTCTGCCGGAAGATCCATGGGTTCTGCATCGCGCCGCGCCCGATCATGACGCCGTCGCAGCCGGTCTCGCGCCACATCGCCAGCGCGTCGTCGGGCGTGACGATATCGCCGTTGCCGCTGACGGGTATCGACAGGGTCTGCTTCAGCGTGCGGATCCTTCCCCAGTCGGCCCGGCCGGTGAACATCTGTCGCGCCGTGCGGGCGTGCAGCGCCACCGCGTCGGCGCCGCTCCCCTCACAGATGCGTCCCAGCTCGAGATAGTTGCTGCGCCCGTCGTCCAGCCCGAGACGGAACTTCACCGTCAGAGGGATGCGCACGCGGTCACGGCAGGCCCGGATGATCCTCTCCGCCAGGCCGAGGTCCCCCATCAGTGCCGCGCCGGAGCATCCCTTCAGGATCTTGTTGGCCGGGCAGCCCATGTTGATGTCGACGATGTCAGCCCCCATCTCCTCGACGTAGGCGGCGGCCTCCGACATCCGGCCGGCGTCGGAGCCGTAGATCTGGATGGCCAGGGGCCGCTCTTCGGGGTGATAGTGCATCATCGAGCGGGTGCGCTCGCTGCCGCGGGTCAGCGCTTCCGAGGAGATGAACTCCATCGACACCACCCCCACCCCGCCGATGCGCTTGAGGATGCGGCGGAAGTACTGGTCGGTGATGCCGGCCATGGGGGCCAGGATCAGCGGCGGATTCACGCTGACGCCGCCGACGGAGAAGGGTCGAGACACGAGAGGCTCCGAAAAGCTGAAAGAGGGACTCACTATAGCGGAATCGACCTCCCGCGTCAGCCCCGGTCGTGAGGGGCGCACGGGGTGCGGCGGCGCGGCGGGGGAGAAATGCTAGAATGACCCACGTGAAAACCCCGGGGAGGCTCTCATGAATCTCGCTGAAATCCAGAAGGCGCTGTCGAGCGCGGAGCTGGATGGCTGGCTCCTGTTCGACTTTCACGGTCTGAATCCCATCGCGGCGCGGGTCGCGGGGCTGTCGGGCGGGCAGATGATTACGCGCCGCTGGTTCGCCCTGATTCCCGTCAAAGGCGAGCCTATCTGGCTGCACAGCGCCATCGAGGCCCACGCCTTCGCCTCCCTTCCGGGGCGCAAGGTCGCCTACGTCGGCTGGCGCCAGCTGGAGGACAACCTGCGCTCGATCCTGAAGGGACTGCGGCGGGTGGCGATGGAATACTCGCCGGGCGGAGCGATTCCCTACGTGTCGCGGGTCGACGGCGGGACGCTGGAGCTGATCCGGGCCTGCGGGACCGAGGTGGTCACCTCGGCCGACCTGGTGCAGTTCTTCGAGGCGCGCTGGAGCCCCGAGGCGCTGGCGTCCCACCGGCGCTCGGCGCGCCACCTGGACGAGATCGTCGCCCGCACCTTCCACGAGATCGCCTCCTCGGTGGATTCCGGCCGCACCCGGACCGAGCACGAGATCCAGCAGTTCATGATGGAGCAGTTCCGCAATCGCGATCTGCACGCCGAGCCGCCCATCGTGGCGGTGAACGCCAATGCCGGAAACCCGCATTACATGCCCGAGGAGGGGAAGAGCGCGGCCATCCGCAGCGGCGACCTGGTGCTGCTGGATCTCTGGTGCCGCGAGAAGCCGGAATCGGCGGTGTTCGCCGACATCACCTGGATGGGGTTCGTGGGGAAGACGGTCCCCACCCGCTACGACGACGTCTGGCAGGCGGTGTCGGGGGCGCGCGACGCCGCCATCCGCTACGTCCTGGACGGGGCCAAGAGCGGCAAGGTTCTGCGCGGCTGCGACGTCGACGACGTGGCGCGCGCTTTCATCCGCGACCGCGGCTACGAGCGCTTCTTCATCCATCGAACCGGGCACAACGTCGGTCACGAGGTGCACGGCAACGGCGCGCACCTGGACAATCTGGAGACACGCGACGAGCGGCGGCTCATCCCGGGGACCGGCTGCACGATCGAGCCCGGGGTCTACCTGCCCGAGTACGGCATCCGCAGCGAGGTGAACCTCTTCGTCGCTGAGGAAGGCGCCGAGGTGACCACCTCCGTCCAGGACCGGATCACCCCCATTCTGGTGCGCTAGGGGAGCCGCGCTCGTCCGGCTGCGATAGCGGGCGCCGGGTGCATCGGCTATACTGCGCGGCCACGGGTGCTGCCGCGCGGGCGGCGCCCGACGACGAGATGACGGCGAGGGCCGCCCCCGCTGGGGAAGCCGGCCCCGAACGGAAGGATTGCAGTTTCGCCCCGGACCGATGGTCGGTACGCGGGGCGGTTCAACGAGATGATGGGACGGCTCCGCTCCGCATTCTGGGGTGTCGAGCCGGTTGCCCGGGAGTTCCATGTCAAAAGCAATGCTGATCAACGTGACCCACGCGGAGGAGTCCCGCGTGGCGATCGTGGAGAACGGTGTCCTCGACACCTTCGAAATCGAGACTCTGAATCGGGAGAGCATCAAAGGCAATACCTACAACGGGGTCGTGGAGGGGATCAACACCACCCTGAACGCCGCCTTCGTGCGCTACTCCAACGACCGTCCCGGCTTCCTGCCGATGGACGAGATCAACTTCAAGAACGTGCCCATTTTGAAGGGGCGCGAGGACGGGGGCGGCCACCGGCAGCACATCCGCGACCGGCTGGAGCGGGGTCAGAAGATCCTGGTCCAGGTCATCAAGGACGGCTTCTCCACCAAGCCCGCCAGCCTCACCACGTACTACTCCCTACCGGGCCGCTACCTGGTCCTGATGCCCGGCTCCGACAGCTCCGGCATCTCCCGCAAGATCGAAGACGCCGAGCAGCGCGAGCGCCTGCGGAAGATCATGGAGGAGCTGAAGGTCCCCGACGGCTTCGGGGTGATCGTGCGGACCGCCGGCTACGACGTGTCGCGCACCGAGCTGCACCGCGACCTCAAGTACCTGCTGAAGCTCTGGGACAACGTGCAGAAGACGTCGGACGGGCAGCTCTGGCCGTCGCTCGTCTACCAGGAGCGCGACCTGGTGCTCCGGACGATTCGCGACTACTTCACCCAGGACATCTCCGAGATCTACATCGACAGCAAGGAGATGTACGAGAAGGCGATGAGCTTCTTCCAGGAGGTGATGCCCGCCAAGCGGAAGATCCTCAAGCTCTACACCGAAGACCGCCCGATCTTCACCCGCCACAACCTGGAAGAGCAGATCGAGACGATCTACAAGCGCCGCGTCTCCCTGAAGTCGGGGGGCGAGATCGTCATCGACGGCACCGAGGCGCTCACCGCCATCGACGTGAACTCTTCCCGCTCGAAGCGGGAGTCGAATATCGAGGACCTGGCCACCGCCACCAACATCGAGGCGGCGGAGGAGATCGCACGGCAGCTGCGCATCCGCGACATCGGCGGCCTGATCGTCATCGACTTCATCGACATGCGCTCCCAGAAGAACGTGCGCGAGGTGGAGCGCTCGCTGAAGGACGCGATGAAGCGCGACAAGGCCAAGTACGACATCACGCGCATCTCCAAGCTGGGGCTGCTGGAGATCTCGCGCCAGCGACTGAAGGCCGAGAAGGCCGCCGGCAGCTACGTCGCCTGCCCCACCTGCGGGGGCCACGGGCTGGTGCGCACCACCGAGTCGGCGGCGCTGGCGGTGCTGCGCAAGATCCACGCGCGGGTGCCGCGCGGCGACCTGTCGGCCATGAAGGTCAGCCTGCCTCCCGACGTCGCCTTCTATCTGCTGAACCAGAAGCGCGAGGACCTGGCGGGTCTGGAGCACCGCTACAAGACGCGCATCACCATCGCGCCGGTGCCGACCCTGAGGCCGCACCAGTCGGAGATCGAGCTGACCACCCGCGAAGGGGCGCCCGCGGCGATGGAAGAGCCGCGCGTCGAGGTCCGGCCGCGCGAGCGCGAGGGGCGCGAAGCGCGCCGCCACCGGCACGAGGAGCGGCGCCGCCCGCAGCCGGCCCCCGCCCCCGAAGCCGCGCCGCAGCCCGAGCGAGCGGAGCCCGCACCGCCTGCCGAGGCGGCAGAAGCGACGCAGGAAGGGGAGCAGGGCCAAAAGCGTCGTCGCCGCCGTCGCCGCCGTCGCTCGCGCCGGGGGCAGGGAGAGAGGATGGAAGGGGCCGGGCAGGCGGAGGAGGGCGAGCGCCGTCCCGAGCAGGGACCCAGCGCGGAGCGCCGGCCCCTGATCGTGCGCGCCGAAGCGCTGCCCGACGAGGAGGAGGTCCTCGTTCCGCGGCCTCTCGAGCCGCGCTCGGAGATCTCCTCGGAGCCGGCGTCGGCCCAGGCGGCTCCCGTCCAGGACGCTTCCGAAGAGTCGCCCGCCCCGGCGAAGCGGGGGGGCCGCAGGCTCTGGTGGCGCAAGCGGGCGCAGCGGCCCCGTGGTTCCGGGGGCGAGGCCCCTTCCGGCGAGGAAGGGTAGGCTCAAAGTCCGTGACAGTCGGTCGGCGGCTGAAACACGGGAGCAGGCATCTGCGTAAATCTTCCAAATAGAGACGTCCGAAGGCGGAGAGGGCTCTTCCCCTCGCCCGCCTGGGGACCGTCGGGGGGGAAAATCCAATGTCCGAGGCCGTGGGGGGAACCCTGTCCGCGACCGAAGCTCCCGCATCGATGAGCTTTGTCCAGCGCATCATCAACATCTTCGTGGCGCCTGCGAAGGTCTTCGAGTTCCTCGCCCGCAAGCCCGTCTGGGTCGCTCCGCTGATCGTTGTCTGCGTGTTTGCCGCCCTGATTCAGGGGATCATCTTCAATAGCGACGCGGGCAAGGAGATGACGCGGCAGGAATTCCAGAAAAGCCCCAGGGCGGCGCAGCTCTCCCCCGAGCAGGTCGATCGCCAGATCGCCATGATGGGGAAGATAGTGCCAATCTCGACCGTGATCATCGGTCCCATCATCACGTTCGCAGCTGCGGGCATCGTGTATCTGCTGATCAGCATCCTGCTGGGCGGCGAGATCACCTACAAGCAGACCCTGGCGGCCTGGGTGCACGTGGGATTCATCGGCCTTCTACAGGGAGCAGTGGCGACCGGCATCGTGTTGTTCAGGGGAGTCAAGCCCGAGACGTCCCTGGCGGCGTTTGCTCCGTTCCTCGAGGAGGATTCCTTCGTCTATCACTTCCTGCAGGCTTTCGATCTGTTCGTGCTCTGGCAGCTGGCCGTTCTTGCCATCGGCGTCGGCATGATCGGCCGTGTCGGGACGCGCAAAGCCGCCATTTCGCTGTACTCGGCGTTGACCGTCATCGCTCTGATCGTCGCCGGGATACGCCAGGCTTTTTCGTGAAGCTCCGGTCCCACGCCCGTGCCCGTTCTCGGGTCGGCGCGGCAGGAAGGTGTTGAGGGGGGTAAGCAGCACATGTCCCGAGGCAAGAAGATCCTCATCGCGGTCGTGGGCGTTGCCGTCGTCGGCGCGCTGGTCCTGGTGAACCTCAAGTACGATCGCAAGAAGAAAGTCACCGTCCAGACCGAGAAGATCGCCACGCGACGCATCAAGTCCGTGGTGACCGCTTCCGGCAAGATCAAGCCTAAAAAGCAGGTCAACATCAGCGCCAGCACCATCGGCAAGGTGACCAAGCTCTCTGTGGCGGAGGGTGACATGGTGCAGGCGGGGCAGTTCCTCCTGCAGATCGACCCGGCCCCCCTGGCGGAGCAGGTGCAGGCCTTGCGCGCCTCGATCGCCTCGGGACAGGCCTCCGCGGCGCAGGCTAAGGCCGGCCTGGAGCAGGCGAAAGTCGACCTGTCGCGCCTCGTCGAGCTGAAGAAGCACGACCTCGCCACCGACCAGGACATCGACCGGGCGCGCACCAGCGTTCAGGTCGAGACGGCGCGCGAAGACGCGGCTCAGAAGAACATCGTCGGTCTGCAAGCCAACCTGCGCAGCGCCAGCCATATGCTCAGCCAGGTGACCTTCAACGCCCCGCTCGCCGGCTTGATCACCGTGATGAATATCGAGGAAGGGGAAAACGTCGTCACCGGCACGATGAACAACCCCGGCACGGTGCTGATGACCATCGCCGACCTCTCCGAAATCGAGGCCGA